>JBGQLF010000958.1:0-4895 GCA_041499985.1 Gemmataceae bacterium | reverse complement strand
CCGCGCTCGCCCGAGGCTCGCGGCTAAACAGTAAGTAATTCTAATTCCACCGCGCCACGGCGCCGCGCGCCTGCTCCAGCAGCTGGCGCACGCTGTCCACATCGGCCGCCAGCGGCCGGGCAGTGAGGTAGGCTTGCAAGTGATCGATCGCGCGCCCTGGCTGGTCGGCGCTAACGAGGCTGAGGCCCAGGTCACGTTGCTCTAAGGGATCACCGGGGTCCAGTTGGCGCAGCCGTTCGAGGACGCGGATCGCCCGGTCAAAATCCTTCTCGCCCAGATAGATGGCCTTCAGGTTACTCAGCATGCGCATCAGAATCAGGCCCAGCGGCAAGGGAGCCAGAGCGCCGACGCTCGCTTCGAACGGCTGACCTGTCACCTGCTGCACGACATGCTCACAATCCGTCGGCGCCAGGAGCCGGCCACCGTGAAAGGGATCGAACAGAACTTCGCGTCCGTCGGCGACAGCCTTGACAATGAAGTGGCCGGGCAGACCGACGCCAACGATGGGCAGTCCCGCACGCGTCCCCACGGCCATGGCGATGACCGATAAGGTGATGGGAATGCCAGTGCGCCGATCCAGGACCTGGTTGAGGTAGCTGTTTCGGGGATCGTAATACTCCTGAAGGTTGCCTCGGAACCCCATATCATGAAACAGGTACCGGCACAGCCCCTTGACCTGCGCTTCGAGGTTGCCGTGGAGCAGCGCCCGCGCCTCGTGCGCCATGCCGGCGAGTTCGCAAAGATACGCTTCCACGTCCACATCGGGATACTCATCGCGCGCCAGGTGCAGAGCCAGCTCCGCGATATCCAGCGGCGCGGCCAAGTCCTTTGCCAGGTGTGCAAGAGCGGCATCGAGTTCCATCCACCTATTGTACCAGAGCGGCTAGTCGGCGAGGGTTTGGCCTGCCGGGACAAAGCGGTATACTTGAGGTGGGTGCGACGGAAGACGAAGGACCGAAGCAAAGGTGACGTGCATGGACCCCGCGGTGCAACAGGTGTTCGGTCTGCTTCTCCGTAGTCGCCTGCTGACGGCGGACGAGGTCAAGACGTTGTACCAGCGCTGGGTTGCGGAAGCCAACCACACTGTCCGCGACGGCGAGCGGCTTGCCAAATGGTTGGTAGCCAACGGCCAGCTGACCGAGTACCAGGCGACGCTGCTGGCCCGGGGCCACACCGAAGGCTTCTTCCTGGGCGAATACAAGATCCTCGAGCGCCTCGGCCGCGGACGGATGGCAGGCGTCTACAAGGCGATCCACCGGCGCGGCGAAGTCGTGGCCATCAAGGTGCTGCCGCCGTCCAAGGCCAAAGATCCGGCGCTGTTGGAACGCTTTCAGCGCGAGGCACGCCTGGCACTGCGCTTGAATCATCCCAACGTGGTGCGTGCTCTCCACGTCGCGGTGGACGGCGAGCATCACTACCTCGTCATGGAGTATCTCGAAGGCGAAACCCTCGAGGAAGTCCTGAAGCGCCGGGTCCGGCTGGCCCCGCTGGAGGCGGTTCGGCTGATTCATCAGGCCCTGTTCGGCTTGCAGCATCTCCAGGAGCAGGGCCTGGTCCATCGCGATCTGAAGCCGGGCAACCTGATGCTGGTGCCGGCTCCGAATGGGCCCCTCGTGAAGATTTTGGACATCGGCTTGGGACGAGAGTTGGCCTTCGCAACGAGCGCTGCCGCGGAGGAGGAGAGTCCCCTGACCGCCGCCGGTGTTTTGTTGGGGACTCCCGATTACATGGCTCCGGAGCAGGCCCGCGAGGCCCGGACCGTCGATATCCGGGCCGACCTCTATAGTCTGGGGTGCATTCTCTATCACGCGATTGCGGGGCAACCACCTTTTCCCGATAGCAACTTCATCAACCAGATGGTGCGTCATGCCACGGAGACGCCCCGCCCCTTGCGCGAACTTGCGCCGATGGTGCCGGAGGGGTTGCAGCGAATTCTCGACGCCCTCTTGGCCAAGGATCCCGCCCAGCGTTACGCCACGCCGAACCAGGTGGGCCAGGCATTGCGAACTCTGTTGGACTCCCGGACTACTCCTGCCGTCACCCAAGCCGCGGCCCAGCCAGGGAATACGACACTAGAACCTGAGGCGCAGGCAACGGCACTGCGGGAGCAGCCCGGAACAGAAGCCCCAGAGTCCCCGGAATCGTCTCCGGCGGTGAAGCGCTCTACCAAGGCGGATCGGCGCCGGCGGGCCGCGCCACGGGCCGATCCGGTGCCTGCATTGCGCCGTGCTGCCGAAGAGACCTCGGACGTGGACCTGGTGGCGATCCCTCCCCAGTATCTTGGAGCAGGTTGGCAGCTGAGCCGCCGCGATCTGGTTATGCTGGCCCTGGGCGGCGGCAGTGTCCTTTTCGCCGTTTTCCTGGGCTGGCTGCTGGCGCAGCTTTTCCGCAAGAAGGAGTCGGTGCCACTGGCTCCGGATCGTCCCGAGGGGGATCGAGACAAGGAATCCTAGTGTAAGATCGGGGGATCTGTTGTCGGATCGTAGCCACAAGCGTCCTCGCTTGTGAGCTGCTCCAGCCCACAAGCGAGGACGCTTGTGGCTACGATAAGCAACCCGTCTCTTGTCCTCACACCAAAGAGGCGGCCAGCCTGCTGCGTTCGCCATGAAAGATCGATTATGCGTATCCGTGCCCGCCATTATGCGACCGGTGAACTCGTCGATGTCCTGTGCGAGCGTGGCCTGCTTGTCGCCTTCGAGTCGCCCTCGGAGCAGCGCGCCGATGTGGTGGCCGACTGGGTGGCTCCAGCCTTGTTCGATCTGCAAATCAACGGCTGCGATGGCCACAGTTTCAATTCGGACCGGCTCACGGTCGAGATGATACGCCACGTCCTCGCGGTGTGCCGGCGCCATGGCATCGGCGGTCTGTGTCCGACGCTAGTAACCAACAGTTTCTCGGCTTTGGCTCACGGCCTGACCACCCTGCACCAAGCGTGCGAGACCGATGCTACCGTGGCGGCGGCCATCCCGGCCATTCATCTCGAGGGGCCCTATATTTCCGCGGAGGACGGTCCCCGTGGTGCCCATCCACGGCAGCACGTTCGACCACCCGATTGGGAGGAATTTTGCCGGCTTCAGGACGCCGCGGGCGGCCGGATCCGTCTGGTGACGTTGGCCCCCGAATTGCCCGGGGCGCTACCATTCATTGAGAAGCTGGTCACGAGCGGCGTGGTGGTCTCGCTCGGCCATACGGGGGCCCGGCCGGCGCAGATCCGCGAGGCGATCGCTGCCGGGGCCCGCTTGAGCACGCACCTGGGCAATGGTGCCCACGCCGTCGTGCACCGCCATGACAACTACATTTGGGAGCAGCTGGCCGCCGACCAACTCTGGGCGAGTATCATTTGCGATGGCCATCATCTACCCCCCGCCGTGGTCCGCTGTATCGTCCGCGTCAAGACGCCGGGGCGAACGATTGTGACGTGTGATGCCAGCAGCCTTGCTGGACTGCCGCCGGGGCCGTACCGCGAATGGGATCAGGAGTTCGAGATCCTGCCGGAGGGCAAGGTCGTGATGCCGGGCACAGGCTTTCTAGCAGGATCCTGGGCCTTCACGGACGTGTGCATCGGCAATGTTATGCGCTATGCCGGTGTGAGTTTGCGCGAAGCCGTCGACATGGCGGGAGCCAGGCCGCGCGAATTGCTCGGGCTCCCGCCGCGGCGATTGGAACTGGGACAGCCGGCGGATTTGGTCTTGTTTGACTGGGCACCAGGTAATGACTTCCACGTCACGGGCACGGTGCTGGCGGGCGAACTCATGTGGTCGTGATGGCGAGCCGGGCGTCATCGTCCGGGTCGCCAGCGTGCGACCTTCTGTTGCTTCTGCGGATAGCAGCGCGTAGACTGAAAAACCGACGCAATATGACGAGCGACAGAAGAAAGGGTACCCGTAGGACGGCTCTGGAGAGCCGTCCTACAGCGAAACTATGTCCTGCCGCTCGCCTAAGCTCCCTGACGAGAACCTGCCTATGCTGCCCCTGCTCCTGAGCTGCCTGTCCTGGGGCCGGCGTCAGCTTGCCTGGTCTCAGAGCCGGGAAGCGTGGACGGAACGGTGCGCGGGGCTTGCACTCGTCGCCGCCGTTGCCGCCATCGTCTGGTCTCGGGACGCGCTCACCGGAGCACAGGAACTCTTCTTGTGGGCGATCCTGTTTGTGGCGGCCGCGGGAGTGTCGCGCCGCGGTTGGCTGCGGCTGTTTGGCCCGGTGCTTCCCTACGAGCTCGTGTGCATCGCCCGTCGCAAGCGCTATCGCGTGCTCCGCTGGCTCTACGGCACCGGGCTGCTCCTCATGCTGTCCTGGATTTACTTCGGCTGGCTCGTGGACCAGAGCGGCGCACACCAATGGACCCTGCCTGCCAAGGAGATGGCTCGGTTTGCCGAGGCGTTTTTCTACACCTTCATGATGATGCAGTTCCTTGTGCTGGTCGTGCTGACGCCGGCGTATACGGCCGGCTGCATCGCTGATGAAAAGGACCGCAAGACACTGGAATTTCTGCTCGCCACGGACCTGCGCAGCCGGGAAATCGTGCTTAGCAAACTGGGGGCGCGTCTGGCGAACTTGACGCTGTTTCTGCTGACCGGTCTGCCTGTCCTCAGCATGACCCAGTTCTGGGGCGGGGTCGATCCCAACCTGGTCCTGGCTGGGTTTGCCGCCACGCTGGTGACCATGGCCAGCCTGGGTAGCTTCGGCATCCTCTGCTCGGTTTACGCCAAGAGAGCACGCGACGCCATTGTCCTCACCTACCTGGGCGCGTTCGCCTACCTGGCGCTGTCGGCGCTGACTCTCGTACTGACGCAGTTTCCACAGATCGCGACGCTGCCGCTGAGTTTCGGGGCGACGCCAGTCACGGTGTCGGATGTCGTGCACCTGATCAATACGGGCAACCTCTTCGTGGCCCAGTT
>JBGQLF010000957.1:0-4900 GCA_041499985.1 Gemmataceae bacterium | reverse complement strand
TTGCAAACTTGCCGCCACAACACGGCTGCGGAACAGCTCTTGCGCAGCGACTTGCTGCGGAGCACCTGGATGTTCGGCGTCGGCGTCGGGGGGCCGGCGGCGCCTTGGGCATCGGCGACCGCGTGAGCATGCTGAAAGGCGCCCACTACTCGGTGATCCGTCCGGGCTCATGCCTTCTTACGTTTCGTGGAACCGTTCTGGGCTCCTCGGTACTTGCCAACGATGGCGAGGTCGATGGAATGGTCGGAGCGTTCCCGCACTGTCAGATCGAGCGACTTCCATCGGCTCGTAAAATGGTAAAACTGGCGATACCGTTTGCCAGAGCGATCTTTTTCTGCTTTCGGTGCAGCGG
The DNA here is from genome assembly GCA_041499985.1 of Gemmataceae bacterium. Classification (GTDB taxonomy): domain Bacteria; phylum Planctomycetota; class Planctomycetia; order Gemmatales; family Gemmataceae; genus JBGQLF01. Next base: position 4,548 of record JBGQLF010000957.1, on the reverse strand, counting down.
TCACTTCATCAGGCTCGCCCAGTTCGGCTAGAGCCTCTTCGATCGTGCGGGCCTTTCCGAGCACGTTCTTGACTTGCTCCGTCTCTCGTTGGTTGGGCTGTGTGTAAAGATCCGTTCGGTTGGACTTCGGCAAACTGCCGCCACAAACGAAGCAGTAGTAGAGCCGGTAATAGGTCTTGCCGTCCCTGGAGAGGATGTTGTACTCGTTCAGCGCCTCGTCAAACTCGATGGGGCAATGCGAGTTCGATGCGAGATCAGCGACCGCCTCGCATTCACATTGGGGCATGGTCTCTTGGTTCATTGCCTCCTCCTCATATCTTCAGATAGCCGGCACATCGCTTCTGGCCTGCCATGCCGCAGTTGTAGACGCAAATACAGGGGAGCCTGGTTGTGCCGTAGAGCAGCTTACATTCCAGTTCGAGCCAAACGATGCCATCGTGGATCAGGAACTTTTTCGTCGGGGGACACGGAAGACACCCTGCTTGCTGTTTCGGTTTCTTTCTTTGAAGCCAGTCATTCCGCATGGATTTTACCCGATGCCCGTTGCTAGCGCAACAGCAGATTCCGCTGCAACCCCAATCTTTCCATCGTAGAGATTTCAATTCTCCAAGCCAAATCCTGAGCACCGTGGAGACGGACAACGGCCAGCCGGCCACCGGGACGGAGTCGTGACCGTTCACAGCTGGGCGTTCTGCTGGGCCGTGAGGAGGTACTCGTCCGAGCCCAGGATGCCCGTACCCACCAATTCCACGGACGAGTGGCCGCTTTGCAGTAGATCGAGCCAAACTTGCTCGCCGTCCACCTCGGCGCTGCGGTGGAGGAAAGCGGTATAGTAGGTCCCGATGAGGCGTTGTTCGGCTTCGACCGAACTCAGCACCCGCTGGGCCACCGCTTCCCGGCTGGCGCCACGGGCCAGCGCCTGGAGCCAGACCGATTGGCCCAGCAGATCCGGTCCCCGTCCCAGGATATCCTGAAACAGGCCCTCGACATAGGCACTGGCACTGGCATGAGCCGTCTGGTATTCGTCGGAAATCACAAAGCCGCGCTTCACGTCTAGTTCGCTGGCGCCGTTGAGGAAGCTGCTCACCCACAGCGCCCGCCCCGGCCCATCTGCCGTGCGGTGCAAGAAGGTAGCGTAGTACTGGTCCACTTGCAGCCCCCGGTGCTCGGCCGATTCCCAGACGCCACGCGCCACGGTCTCCCGCGTGGCGCCTTTCTGGAGAATGGGGACCCAGTAGTCCAGGCCGGCGGGGTCGGGTGCGCGACCCAGGAGGTCGCGGTACAGGCCCTCTACAAAGGCAGTCACGGGCGACACCGAAGGCGGCGTCGAGTCCGATGGCGGTGGCGGCGGGTTGGAGGGCGGCGGCGTCGAGTCCGAAGGCGGCGTGGAATCGGAAGGTGGTGGCGTCGAGTCCGAAGGCGGCGGTGTCGAGTCCGAAGGCGGCGGCGTCGAGTCCGAAGGTGGCGACGTCGAGTCCGAAGGCGGCGGCGTCGAGTCCGAAGGCGGCGGCGTCGAGTTCGAAGGCGGCGGCGTGTCCGTCGAAACCTTATAGCCGACGGCCGCCGCGGCATCGAGGCGTCCACCGGTGATCGTCTTGCCTTGCAGCGCCGGCAGCGGATCGACGGTCCGCAGTACTTGATCGATCACTTGCCGGTACGTCCAGTCGGGATGCAGACTGCGCACCAAGGCCAGGACACCGGTGACGTGTGGCGTGGCCATCGAGGTGCCGCTGTAGAGCTCATACGTGTCATTCGGCGTGGTACTGAGGATGCTGTCCCCGGGAGCCGCCAACTCCACCGTGGTGGCGCCGTAATTGGAGAAGTTCGCCAGCTGGTCGTTGCGATCGGTGGCCGCCACGGTCACGATGTTATCGAGGTTGTAGCTGGCGGGATACGTCGCGAACTGGTCGAGATTCTGTCCGTCGTTCCCGGCAGCGGCGACGTAGATGAGCCCGGCGCTGCGAGCAGTCGCGATCGCGGCGTAGAGATCGGGATCGTCCGTGCTACTGCCCCAGCTGTTATTGGCAATCGTCGCGCCATGGGCGACCGCAAAGTTCAAAGCCTGCATGGCATCGCTGATATAGCCATTGCCGGTGGCGTCCATGAACTTCAGGGCCATCAGCTGCACGTGCCAGTTAATTCCGACCACGCCCACGCCATTATTGCCCACGGCGCCGATCGTGCCGGCAACGTGGGTCCCATGACCGCTATCGTCCATGGGGTTGTCCGTGTTGTACACGAAATTCCAGCCGATCAGGTCATCCACGTGGGCCGTGTCGCCGTCCTCGGCTTGACTGTCGGCCCAGCCGCCCTCGCCGCTGTCCACGCCGTTCACCTTGATCATCGGCGCCAAAATATCGCTGGCATCGATGTAACCCTTGCCGCTGAGATCCCGGATCTTGAACGGCCCCTGGTTGATCGGGTTGTTCAAGTCGGCGAACGTGATCAGGCCATCCCCATCGACGTCCACCAGGTTCTTGAGCCGGCTGGGTGGAATCTCGGCCTGGTTGATCCAGATGTTCTGGTACAGGTCCGAATGCGTGTAATCGATGCCGGTATCGATGACGGCGACCACCGTGCGACTACTGCCCGTAGTGACGGTCCAGGCTGCCGGGGCACGAATATCCGCGCCCGGGGTGCCGCCGTTCTGGCCCGTATTGCTGAGATCCCACTGGGAGAGGAACTGCGGATCATTAGGAGCGGCCACAGCGCTGAGTCGGACACGGTAATCCGGCTCGACAGCAAGGACATTCGGGTCGGCCTGGTACGCCGCCATTGCCGCCTGGGCGGTGACGCCCGGGCTCAAGCGAACCTCGTGCAGCCCCGCCACGATGGAAAAGCCCGGCTCGACCTCGGTACCGCTGAGATCCGAATGCGCCTGGGCATCCGCTGCGGGACGAAAGCGGACAAGGATGCGCGAGCTATCGTAGGTGCTGGGATCGATCCGTAGCGCACTGAAATCGGCCCCGGGAAGGCCGGAGACATCGAGCAAAGTGCGGTCTTCCAGAGACTCCACGAGCAGCCGGCTCTTGAGAGCCCGATTTTGTCCGGCCCATCGGCGAGGATCGCCTTGAGGTCTGCGCATGATAGCATCCGTCCGGGGTTTCAGGAAGAAGGGCAACACCAAGCGCGTCCGCGAGAAAGCGGCCGAAAGAACCTTGCGAAGCGATGTGTTTGATCCCGGGGAGACAGGGACCAGGGGAGAGATCCTACCGACGAGTTCTCTCTGCCTGTGGATACTTACTTTACTGCTTGGGACCAGTCAAACGATTGCGAGCCATCTTCGGGATTCGCCTGCCGCAAGGGCCAGCAGAAGCGGAATGCCTGCTGGCTGGGCCACTCCCTTCCTGCTCCCAGGACGGGGATCTTCAGTTCCGTGTAGAACTCTACCGCCTGAGCACGAATCGGTGATACGGACGGCCGAGCCGGTCACGCTGCGTCCGCGAAAGGGTTTCCTGTACAGTTCGATGGCCTGGTTGCCTGGTCCAGTTTTCGCTTGAGCGGTGCCACGCTGCGCGCGACGATTGGCACGCCGGTGCAGAGCAGGAGGGCGTGACCCAGTCACCAACCAGCGAGGGGACCTGTTGCCAAAGGGGTAGCCATCCCGGCATCCAGGAGATGTTCATGCATATGCACTGTCGGTCTCTCGCCAGCGCTCTTCTGCTGGGGATCCTCACATGCTTCGGAATAGCCCGCGCCCAGACCGCCCCGAGTCCATTGGCCAGCGGCGATGGCCGGGACACCGCTCACTACACGGCCGATCAGCCAGTGGATTTCCTGCACATGCGGCTCGATCTCACGTTTACCCCGGAGGGATTGCGAGGGCGTAGCTGCCAGGGCCGGGTAGAATATACCGTACGGCCCAGAGCCACGCCGGTTCGTTCGGTGCAGCTGGATGCCGTGTCCATGCGCGTGCTTGCCGTGGAATGGCCGGGAGAAGCAAAGACGCTGCCGTTCGCCTATGACGACAAAGTCCTAACCGTGCAATTGCCACGCCTTGTCAGCCCCAAGGAAACTTTCAAGCTGGCCGTGCGCTATCGCCTGGACGACCCGCCCAAGGGCATGCACTTCATTCTGCCCAATGCGTCCCAGCCCAAGCGGCCGCTGATGGTGTACACCATGAGTGAGCCGCTGGAGGCCCGTTACTGGGTCCCCGCGCACGACTGGCCCAACGCACGCTGGACGAGCGACATCGTGGTCACGGTTCCGGCTGCCTACACGGTCATCGCCAATGGAGTTTTGCGCTCCAAGGATTCCGGCTCCAATGGTCAGGCGGTCACGTTCCACTGGCACAACGCGATCCCCACCGATCCGCACCTGATGGGCCTGGTGATCGGCGAGCTGGTCGAGCTCCGCGATAGCTGGCGCGGCAAGCCCGTGCTGACGTACACCCAACCAGGCTCGGAGGCTGCGGCCAAGTACACCTGCCGCCGTGTGCCGGAAATGCTGGACTTCTACACCCGACTGACCGGTGTCGAGTTCCCCTATCCGGGCTACACCCACATCACCGTGGTCGACCACCATCACGGGGGCATGGAGCACGCCGGC
>JBGQLF010000956.1:0-4903 GCA_041499985.1 Gemmataceae bacterium | reverse complement strand
ACCGTGACCGTGACCAACACGGGACAAACGACGGACACGTTCAACCTGGCGTTGGCCGGCCCGGCGGCGCTGGTGTCGAATCTCGCGCTGTCCCAGGTAACGCTGGCGCCCGGAGCCTCCCAGATGGTGGCGATCAGTACGGGGCCGGTTACCTTCGCGGTGCCAGGGGCCTTGAACCTGGTCGCCCTGGCTACGTCGCAGGCGAACCCCGCCGTGCAAGCCGAAGCCACGGCCAACCTGAACATCCCCACGACCAAAGGCATGACGGCCAGCTTCAGTCCTGCCTCCCAGGTTCTCTCCGCGCCCGGTTCGGCTTCATTCCTCCTGCTGGTGAATAACACCGGCAACACGGAGGACGCCTACATGGCGACCATCACAGGCACCAGCGGCCCGATCACCTCCAGTCTCACCGGCCTGGACAGCCTGCCGACCCAGGCGATTCCACTCTTCCGCCTGCCCGGATTGTCCACGGGGGCGATCCTGCTCCAGGCCAACCTGACCGCCCTCGGAACGGGCGCGGTGACCGTCCAGGTGAAGTCGCTCAGCGATGGGACGATCCTCGCCAATGCAACCGCCACGCTCGCCGTGGTCAGCGCGCCCACGGCCAGCAACTCCTCGGTGACCACGGTCGTGAACACGGCCAAGACAATCACGCTGATAGCCAGCGACCCGAACAACCCGCCCCAGCCGTTGACGTACATCATCACCACCGGCCCGACGCACGGCACACTCGGCACCGTCAGCGGCAACATGGTCACCTATACGCCCAACACTAACTACATCGGCCCCGACAGCTTCCAGTTCAAGGCCAACAACGGCACCAGCGACAGCAACATCGCTACCGTCTCCATCAACGTTGTGCAGGCCGCTGTCTCCACGGTCTCGGTTCTGTGGGGATCCCAGATCATGCCGCTCCAGACCGCCACGGATGGCGTGCGCCTCCTCCCGGCGGGGCGCAAGACCGATCTGCCCTGGCTCAACATCAACCGGATCGTGCTCACCCTGAGCCAGACCGCCAGCCTGAACCCGAGCAACGTTAGCGTCACGGGAATCACCGGGGGCAACTACGGGCCGGTGACCATTTCCGGGTCGGGGACGAGCACTATCCTCATCACGCTCGCCAAGGCCATCTCTGGCCCGGATCGCGTGACGCTCACCCTCGGCAATGCCCAGATCGCCACCTTCACGGGGCGGCTCGATGTCCTGCCGGGCGACGTCAACGACGACGGCGTGGTCAACACGACGGACGGCGTCCTGATCCTCAACAACAATACCCCGGCCCACCCGCACCTGGCGATTGATGACTTCAACGGCGACGGCACCGTCAACAGGACGGACTTCACTCTCTATCGTCCGCTGATCGGGACCGTGCTGCCGAAGCTGCCGCCCCAATTGGCCGCGGGCAGGGAAGGACCCGGCGGCGCCCCTTCGCTCACGCAGGCCCAGCTGGCCCCGGTGCTCGCGGAAGCCATCGAGCTCTGGGCCGCGGCCGGACTCTCCGCCCAGGACGTGGCCCGGCTGCACCACGTCACGGCCCAGATCAGCGCTCTTCCGCGCGGGGATCTCGGTGAGGCTGCAATCGGCGGCAACATCATCTACCTGTCCGCTGATGGCGCCGGCTGCGGCTGGTTCATCGACACCTTGTCGGTGCCCTCCAATCTGTCGGCGCTGCGCCCCGCGCAGAAAAACCAGGCCTTCCAGAGGTTGGCAACGATGAAGGTGCCACCCGGGCGGGAAGACCTACTGACGGTCGTGCTGCACGAGCTCGGGCACACGCTGGGGTTGGACGATCTGGATCCGGCCAAGGTCCCCACCGATCTGATGGCGGAAATGTTGGCGACCGGCGTGCGCCGCCTGCCGTCGGCCCAGGACGTGGCCGCGGTGATCGCGACGGAGGTCGTGCTGACGCGGAAAGTCTCGACGAACGTCGCCGTGCATGACGCCGTGTTCGCGGCCGCCGCCCCGAAAGCCGCTCCTGTGCCGCCGAAGCCGGTCCCCGCGCCTGTCGTTCCTCGGTCTGGCGCTGTGCTTCGGCCGAAATGAGAGTGGGGCGCAGCGCGACCCAGCAACAGGCGGATCGCGAAGGAAACCCCGGCCGCGCGGAAGGCGCACGGCCATCACGTACCAACCCATGGCGCCGACGGGCGGCGCCTGGCGCAGTCGTGTCAGTCTCGGATTTTGACTCGTAGAAGGGGCTTATAAATGAAGCAGCTGATCCTGTCCTTGGCTCTTGTCAGTGTGTTGGTCGGCAGCGCCCGGGCCGACGTTAGCCTGGGCACCAGCAACCCGCCCGGCACGCCGCTGGTTGTCACGGCCGGCACCACGTCCGGACCGCTGTTTGTCGACATTGTCAGCAACAACCCTCTCCAGGACGTTATGCCGGCCTGGAATTTCCAACTGCAAATCATCCCGGACATGGGCACTACGGGTACATTGACGTTCCAGGACCCGGCGATCGGCACGCCGCCCAACCCGCCCAGCTACATCTTCGACAGTAGCGGCCTCGGCATTGCAGCCACGAACCAGGGAAGCCTCCTGAGCGCGAATGACTTCTTCGACCCCAGCATCGGCCCCGGGGCGCTCGTGCCGGGCGCGCCGGGGGCCAACTTGCTCCAGGTGGGTTTTCTGGCCTCGCCTAGCGCTATGGGATTGTTCGGCCTCTACGCGGTCCAGGGGGCAGCGTTCACGCAATGGACCGACGACAGTTTCACGACCCAATTCTTCAGCGACGTACCCGACGGCACCGGCACGATGCGCATCGGCGAGATTCTCGTGACGCCGGCGGCCCCGCAACCCGTCCCCGAGCCCTCGTCACTGGCGCTGCTGGGGCTGGGTGGCGCGGTCTGGGCCGGCTGGCGATGGTGGCGCCAACGCAAGTAAACTGCTGCTTTGTCTGGGAACGCCCGCGGTCTCTGCCGAGCGCAGTCCGGCTTTGCTTTCCCTGCCCATCGGGATACCATACAAGGCTCCTCGCCACGGTCGGGCGAGAAGGTGGTAATGAGTTTGCAGCTGCCTGAGTAAGAGGACGATCCTCCCGGGCAAGTAACGAGAGGAGCGTTGGCCATAGCCCGAGAGTTTCATGTGATCATTGAACGCGACGCCGAAGGGTACTACGTGGCCAGCGTCCCGGAGTTGCGTGGCTGCCATACGCAGGCTCGCTCTTTGGATACGCTGATGAAACGGATTAGGGACGCCATCGACCTGTGCTTGGAAGTGCAAGGAGATGCACCACCCTTGACCGAATTTGTCGGGGTCCAGCGGATCCTGGTGCAACCATGAGTCGATTACCGCGGCTGCGTGGCCGAGAAGTGATCGCGTCATTCAAGCGCTTGCTATTCCGCGGTTCTGTCTTACAATGCAGCCAATGGACGAGAACCGCTGCCACGCGGCAGCCGGTTCCCTCCGGATTGCTGCCTGGGGCGCGACCGTGACCTGAAACGTTCGTGCTTTCTCGTGCCCTTGCCCAACGCGGGTTTCCGCTTCCCGGTCCCTTGAGGTCCGGGACGCCCAGAAACTCCTAAAAGTTAGGACACCTTCTTTGTCCGCTTGAGGGAGGATCTTGGAAGCCATGCGTTACCTAGACCAAAACTCGTACACCGAAGATCTGTTCGCGCACACACGCATGCCGCTGGGCGAACATCTCGCAGACTTGCAGCGCCATCTGTGGCGCGCCCTCGCGGGCTTCGGGCTGATCCTCTTCCTGGTATTCGCTCTCGATTTCCTGGGCTACGCCACGGGGACGCGCCTCGGCATTGCCAAGCCCGTGCAGGAGTTCATTACCCTGCCGCTGGAGCGGGAACTCCAGAATCTCTATGACCGCCGGATCCAAAAAATTCTGGCCAACCTGGACAAAGACCCTGTCCTGCAAAAGGCGAACCGGCCCACCGCGTTCGTGCGGCTCGGGTTTGATCGCGCGCAATTGCTGGCGGTGCTCCAGGGAAAGCCGGCGGCCGTCGTGAATCGTTTCCCCAGACCGGTCAACCAGACCGAGCAAGATCAGGATTCCGAGAGCGAGGAGGGTCGCGTTCTCACCGAGGAAGAGATCTACCAGCTCTGGGTGCGCCACGAAGAACCGCTGCGCGCCGCGGCCGTGCGCCACGAGGCCGAACGGCAGGTTGGCCGGCGTCCCACCCTGGTCACCATGAGCATTCAGGAAGGCATGCTGGTCTACTTCAAAGTCGGCATGGTCTGCGGCATCGTGCTGGGTAGTCCGTGGATCTTCTGGCAGATCTGGTCGTTCGTGGCCGCGGGCCTTTATCCGTATGAAAAGCGTCCTTTTTATGTCTACCTGCCGTTCAGCCTGGGTCTGTTTCTGGGCGGGGTGCTGGTCTGCCAGTTCCTGGTCCTTCCCAAGGCGATCGAAGCGCTGCTGTGGTTCAACGAATGGCTCGACTGGGAGCCGGAGCTGCGTCTCAACGAATGGCTCGGCTTTGCCATCTGGATGCCGGTGGTCTTCGGGATTTCGTTCCAGACGCCGTTGGTGATGTTGTTGCTGGAGCGCGTGGGGCTGCTGAGCGTGGCAACGTTTCGCAGCAAACGCCGTCTCGCGTGGTTCTTGATGGCTATTTTCGCCGCGGTCATTACCCCGTCGACCGATTATATTTCTATGTTGTACTTGTGGCTGCCGATGGGCTTGCTCTATGAGCTCGGGATCTGGCTGTGTTGGTACGCCCCGCGACCACCGGACCTGATCGATCTGGAACTGCCCGACGCGGGAGAAATCATCGAGGTCTAGTGCAGGATCAAGGGACCTGTTGTCGGATCGTAGCCACAAGCGTCCTCTGTTACCGGACATAACCTTTTGCACAACAATTGGCCACGAGGTTTTGCACAAGCGCTATTGTACATAGGAATTGGCAATGAGGTCTTGCACAGGCGTCACTTGTTCACTTGGCCGAGATGT
>JBGQLF010000955.1:0-4906 GCA_041499985.1 Gemmataceae bacterium | reverse complement strand
TCCCCATCGCGCTGCCGCCGTTGCGCGCTCGAGTCGGCGATGTGCCGCTGCTCGTGCAGTTCTTGGTCGCCAAGTTCGCGGCCCAGATCGGCGTGCACCTCACGTCGATCGGCCAGGCGACGATGCAGCGGCTCAACAGCTATCGCTGGCCGGGCAATATTCGTGAACTGGAGAATGTCCTCGAACGGGCGATCATTCTGGCGAACGGTCCGACGCTGGAGATTGATCCCGAGGTGTTCAATGCCGCAGCAAAGGACGGCGCGCTCGCTCCCGGCTCACCCGTCCAACTCCCCAGCGATGCAACGCCGCCGACCTCGGCTGGACCTGCTCCAAGCCGCCGGCTCGAAAGCCTGGAGTCCAACGAGCGGACCCATATCCTGACTGCGCTGAACCAAACCCAGTGGGTCATCGACGGTCCCCGTGGGGCGGCGAAGATCCTGGCCCTCCATCCCAACACCCTCCGCAGCCGGATGAAGAAGCTCGGCATCACGCGCGCCACCCACGAAAGCTCGTAGTCCCCCACGAAATGTCGTAGCACCCCTTTCGTCGTGACGGCGGGACCTTCTTCCCGCCCGCTGCCATTCGCTGCGCACAACACGCCTATCTGAAACAGCTTAGGTGCGATCCACCATTCCCTTTCCTCCAACGGCACGTCGTTCGCTTAAGGCAGGTGTGGTTCCGTTACTCCCCAGAGGATTGCCATGCTCAGGATCACACGCCTCGATGGCCCGGACGCGGCGCAGACCTTCAAGCTTGAAGGGAAGCTACTGGAGCCTTGGGTTGCGGAAGTGCTGCATGTGTGCACGCCTTGCAACGGTCGAACAAGCCTTGATCTTTCTGGACTCACCTTCGTGGATCAGGCGGGAGCCAAGCTGTTGAAGGAACTGATCCGCCGCGGACTCACCGTTTCCGCCTGTTCGGCTTTTGTCGCAGAACTACTTCGTCGGGAGCATTCATGACAGCCACCTTCCCGAACCGACTGACAGGGGACAGCCCGATCGATCTGGGGCCCTCGTGCGAGCAAGAAGCGGCAACGCAACTCCTGGTCCACGTCCGGGCAGGTGACGAGGAGGCCAGTGCGGCGCTGGTCCGGCAGTACGGCGGCCGCATGCTTGCCGTTGCTCGCCGGTTCCTCCGCTGCGAGGAAGATAGCGCCGACGCCGTACAAGATGCCTTCCTGGCGGCGTTCCGTTCGCTGGATCAGTTCGAAGGGAATTCGACGCTGGGGACGTGGCTGCACCGCATCGTGGTCAACGTGTGCCTGACGAAGCTGCGGGCGCAATCCCGCCGCCGCGCCGTGCCGATGGACGACTTGCTGCCGACTTGTGACGAAACGGGCCACCACACCAGGCCAATCCGGCCTTGGGAAGAACCGGCGCTGGCGCGGCTCACCCGGGAAGAGACGCGCGCCCAAGTGCGGGCCTGCATCGACCGGCTGTCCGAACCCTACCGGACCGTCCTACTGCTGCGCGACATCGAAGAACTCGACACGGACCAGACGGCCCGGCAGCTGGGCATCGCTGCCGGAGCGGTCAAGACGCGCTTGCACCGCGCTCGCCAAGCCCTCCGCACGCTGCTGGAGCCAATCCTTCTCGGGGAGGAGTTGGCGTGACTCCGTTTTCAACTAGCAAGGTAGCTGACGGGTCCGAGTCGCTTCTCTGCGGGCCTTCACGGCCCGACGTCCACGTCGATCGGGATGTCCTTGCGCAGGAACAGGCACTTGCCACCGATGTCTTCACACACATAGTACAGCGCGTAGGCCGTCAGACGCACCTTGCCACGAGCGCCCGCTGGGGCCTTCACTTCGAAGTCGAGCGCGCGGGCCTCGGTGGTAGCGGGTTGGACGCCTGGCGGCGCCGCGAGCAACCGCCGGCTTACCTGCCAGCCTGCGGACGCGTCCACCCACAGGCGCAGCGGCTCGGCCTCGTTGTTCCAGTGGGCCTTCCGCTGGCCGTCCGGCCGAAACATCACGTGCACCCGCAGCGACTGGCCGGGCTGGACGCGCGTCGGGACGACGGTCACTTCGGTGTCGATCAACCCGCGCGTGTCGCGCAGGATCTTGCCTTCCGGGTCGGGTGGCTTGGCGTCCGCTTCCTCTTCCTGGAAGGCACGCACGGGGTGCGCGATCTCGGCGCCGACCGGGCGGACGGCCAGCGGGAGCACCTTCTCGCCGCGGGCGGTGATTTCCTGCTCGGCTTGGGCCACCCAGTCATAGAACGCGTACGGCTTGTCGAGGCGCGGGCCGTACTGCTGGATGCGCCGCCGCCAGATGTACTGGTTGGGGTCGAGGGCCAGCGCCTGGTTCCAGGAATCGACAGCAGCCTGAAAGTCACCGGCCTGCCGTAGTCCCGCGTCGTAGCGCTGCCGGTAGCAAACGCCGAGCCGGAATAGCGTGGGGCCGTGCCGTGGTTCGACCCGCAGCGCCTGGCTATAGGCCGCGAGAGCGTCGGCGGTGCGGGAGGCGCCGCCCCACAGCACCAGCGCGTCGCCTAGCTCCCGCCAGGTGCCCCCGGTGTTGCCCGCCTCGGCGTGTCTATGCAGTGCTGCGAAGTCCGGGCGGTCCTGGCCGGGAAGGATCACGGACCCCTTGCGGGGCGCCACCAGGTTTTTCGCTGCGTCGTCCGGGAACACTCGATCCAGGAAATCGGCTTGCAAACTCTTCACCTGCGGTTTCGTACTGCGGACGATCCCGTGCTCGTCGATGGCCACGAAGATCGGGACCCCGGACGACTCGAGGAGGTTGATCGGGTCGTGCAGGATGGGCCAACCAAGCCGCTGCCACTGGGCGAAGAGCCGGCAGCGGTCGGGGTGCTGCTCCTGAGTGACGCCAAGCAGGACGAGCCGGCCCTCCTGCACCCACCGGGTGGTCGCTTCGTGCCAGACCGGCACGTGCGTGCGGCAGCCCACTCACCAGGACGCAAACTGGATGAGCAGCACCTTCTTGCCGCGGAACTGCGCCAGCGAGACCGGTTTGCCGTCGTGGATGCTAGGCAGGGTGAACTCGACGTGGCGCTGTCCGACTCGGGGCGCGTAGCTCTCCGCCGAGGCCGCCGGAACGAGCACCGCACCGGCGCCCAGAGCCGCGAAAAACATACTCGGAAGGCGTGGCATGACAGACACCTCCTGCAACGGAATCTTGCACAGGACCGCTGGCTCGATTATACCGGGCTGTTGCTGATTTCCCTTCCTCCAAATGGCGCAAGGAGAACCCGATGGTGACGATGGCCAGAACCTTCACAGGACTGCTCGGCCTCATCTTTCTTCTGGGTGGGGCATCCCTGGGGCAAACGCCGCAGGCACCCGAGGAGAAGACCGGCATCAAGGTCGGCGCGACGGCGCCGAAGTTCCAGCTGAAGGACCAGAGCGACAAGGAGCGGTCGCTCGACGAGTTCGTGAAGAGCGGCAAGGTCGCGCTGGTCTTCTACCGCTCGGCGAGCTGGTGACCGTTCTGCCAGAAGCAGTTGGTGCAACTGCAAGCCGACCTCAAGAAGTTCGAAGCCGAGGGGATCCAGATCGTCGCCATCAGCTACGATCCCGTCGAAGTGCTGTCCGGCTTCGCCGACAAGCGTCAAATTACCTTCCCGCTCCTCTCCGATCCCGGTAGCAAGACGATCGAGGCCTACGGCATTTTGAATAAGGAAGCGACAAGCGGCCGCGCCAAAGGCGTTCCTTACCCGGGCACGTTCCTCGTGGACAAGGAGGGAGTCGTACGGGCGAAGTTGTTCCTGGAGGGATACCGCGAGCGCCACCCGACGGAGGAGTTGCTCAAGGCTGCCCAGGCGATAGGGAAGCCCATCCGGAAGGAGAGTAATCATGACGCGAATCGCTTTGGTTCAGCACGGCCATTCATCTGGAGCGGGCTTTCGGCGCCGATTCGTACATCTCTTTGACGCTGGTAAGCGATACGAACGCTCTGCTGTTCACTCCGATGTTGGCGGAGGTGGCGGGAGGCAGCCTGGAGGCCGCTCACATCAGCAGTCCTCTGCGTACCAGTTTGCGACGGACGGCCGTCATTCGCGGGCAGGTAACGGAGATCGACCTCGAACAGCGTCGGGTGCGGTTGGCGCCCGGGGCCCGCGTGCCAATGCCGTCAGCCGATACGGGAAAGAGCGGGGAGGGGTTGGCCTACGATCATTTGGTGCTGGCGCTCGGCGCCGTGTCCAGTTAGGGGATGAGCTACGGCGTGTTCTTCCGGCTAGAGCGGCGCCATGTCGAGTGGTTGACACTCGATCCCCGACTCGCTGCCCGGGAGGCCCGGCTGCGCCGGCCGGTCGGGACGGTTGCGCCGGCGCTGTTGGTGTTTGCGCTGGTTCTTGGCGTATTGCTGCCCATTGTGTTGGGGTAGAGGGCCATTTCGTGACGAGTGAATGCTGTCGTCGCAGTCAGTATTGGCCAAGGATCGCGGCGAGTTCCTGGAAGTCGTCGGGTTGGTAGATCGCCCCGGGCTGATAGATCGGGGTCAAAACCCGCAGCAATTCCTCTTCCAGAAACGAGGCGGTGAATCCAGGAGGCGCTCCGACCCCACGGAGGTGGGCGGCGAGAGCGGCCATCAGCTCATGACCGCCCATGTCGATGAGGAAGTCCCCCGAAGTCAGGAAGGCCGGAGTCTGGAACTGGGCAAGCAGGGTTTGGTAGCGGGCTATGATCGCAGCCGGCTGGAACGCCGGGAGAGCCGCCGCAGCCGTGCAGGCCTTGCAGAGCCGGTCGGCCTCGTGTTGGAGCGCGGGCACCCACGCGGCCTGCCCAGGGACCGTGGCACCGGGTGGGGCCGGCGGCTTTGACAGGCCGAACTGGAGACTGTTCCCACCGGCGGTCGGTTGCCGCAGCAGTTCGACGCGCAGCACCTCCGCGGCGTGGTTTTCCAGCAACGGGGCCGCAACCGTTTGGAGCAGAGCCAGTACGTCGG
>JBGQLF010000954.1:0-4911 GCA_041499985.1 Gemmataceae bacterium | reverse complement strand
GATCTTCGTGAACAATCATTTTGCCGGCTATGCTCCGGAAACCCTACGCCAGCTCCAGCAGGCCCTGTCCCAAAGTTGAACGTAGCCACAAGCGTCCTCGCTTGTGGGCTGGAGCAGCTCACAAGCGAGGACGCTTGTGGTTACGTTCAACACCGCAAGGAGACCGCCGCATGGCCCACCTCGGGAGCGCCCTCGTGGGAACCGGTTTCATCGCTCCAGTGCACCTGGAAGCCCTGCGTCGCTTGGGCCGGCCGGTGGTGGGCGTGCTCGGTTCCTCGCCGGCAAAAAGTCGGGCCACCGCGGTGGCCCTGCAAATCCCCAAGGCCTATGAGTGTTACGAGGATCTGCTGGCCGATCCCGCCGTCGGCGTCGTCCATCTCGCCTCGCCGAACCGGCTGCACTTCGAACAATGTCGTCTCGCCCTCCGCGCCGGCAAGCACGTCGTCTGTGAAAAGCCGCTCGCTCTCACCGCCGCGCAGACCGCGGAACTTGTTGCCTTGGCCGAGCAGACGCCGGTGGTTGCTGCCGTTTGTTACAACGTTCGCTTCTACCCGCTTTGCCTCGAAGCCCGCCAGCGCATCGCGGACGGACAGGTCGGGACGATCTACCATGTCACCGGCTCCTATATGCAGGACTGGCTCCTCCACGACACCGACTTCAACTGGCGGGTCCTGGCCGAGGAGGGCGGCGCTCTCCGTGCTGTGGCCGACATCGGCACGCATTGGCTCGACTTGCTCACGTCCCTAACCGGTCTCGAAGTCGAGGCGGTCTGTGCCGATTTGCGCACCATGTTGCCAACACGGCGTCGGCCCAAAGGCTCAGTCGAAACTTTTCAGAGCAAACTGGGCACTGCCCACGAGACGGAGCCCGTCGCCATCACCACCGAGGACTACGGCTCGATCCTGCTGCACTTCCGAGGCGGTGCAACCGGCTGCTTCACCGTGTCGCAAGTCACCGCCGGGCGCAAGAATTGCATCCGCTATGAGATTGCCGGTTCCAAGGCGGCCCTGGCCTGGGATAGCGAACGACCCAACGAGCTCTGGCTGGGCCGGCGCGAGCTGCCGAACGAACTCTTGCTTCGTGATCCGGCCCTGTTGCACCCCACGGTGCGCCCCTTCGCCAACTATCCGGGTGGACACAACGAAGGATTTCCCGATACTTTCAAACAGCTCTTCCGCGCCATCTACGATTACATCGAGGCGGGCGATGGGCACACGCCGCGGCCCTTTCCGACGTTTCACGATGGCCACCGCGAAGTCGTCCTGTGCGAGGCGATCTTGCAAAGCCACCGTGAGCAGCGGTGGGTACTGGTTTGATCCGTTGAGAGGTTTTCTCTATGCAACTCGGTTTTGTCAGTGCCATCCTCGGCGACCTCACTCTGGAGGAAGTCGTCACTTTTGCCGCCGACGAGGGGTTTGGCTGCGTCGAACTCATGTGCTGGCCTCCGGGTGGTTCCGACCGGCGCTATGCCGGCGTCACGCACCTCGACGTCACCCAGCTCGATGACGACCGCGCCGGCCGGATCCGCGACCTGGTCCGCAAGCACGGCGTCCGGATTTCCGGGCTCGGGTACTACCCCAATCCGCTCGACCCGAATCCCGAGCACCGCCGCTTCGTCATCGACCATCTCAAGAAAGTGATCTCGGCCGCGCCACGCCTCGAGGTGCGCCTGGTCAACACGTTCATCGGCCGCGATCCGACGCGCTCGCCCGAAGCCAACTGGCCGATGTTTCAAGAAGTCTGGCTCGACCTGGTGCGCCATGCCGAGCTGGAGGGAGTCAACCTGGGCATCGAAAACTGTCCAATGCTGTTCAGCGTCGATGAATGGCCCGGCGGCAAGAACCTGGCCGTGTCCCCGGCGATCTGGCAGGCGATGTTTCAGGCGATCGCCAGCCCGCACCTGGGACTCAACTTCGACCCTTCTCACCTGGTTTGGCAGCACATAGATTATGTCCGGTGTGTGCGCGAATTCGGCGGCCGGATCTTCCATGTGCACGCCAAGGACACGCGCATCGATCCCGATCGGCTGTATGCCCTGGGCATTCTCGGGCTCGGCTGGCACATTCCCAAGCTGCCCGGCCTGGGCGATGTGAACTGGGGCCAGCTCTTCGCGGTTCTCAACGAGGCGGGCTACCAGGGCGCGGTTTGCATCGAGGTGGAAGACCGGGCTTACGAGGGATCCCTGCACGACCGGAAGCGGGCCTTGCGTCAGAGTAAACGCTTTTTGGAACAATTCGTATCGTGACCACTGAACCGCTGGGAATAGCACTGATCGGCTGTGGCACGGTAGGCGGTGGCGTGGCCCGCTTGCTGCTCGAGCACCCCGAGCGCCTGGCCGCGCGCTCCGGGCGGCCGTTGGTGCTACGCCGCGTCGTTGTCCAGGACCTGACCAAGCCCCGCGCGGTTCCCTTACCGAGCGAATTGCTGACCACAGACCTCCGTTCCGTCCTGAATGATCCGGACATTGCAGTCGCCGTCGAGCTGGTGGGCGGTACGGACTGGACCCGGCGCGCGGTGCTGGACCTGTTGACGGCCGGCAAGGACGTGGTGACGGCCAACAAAGCTCTGTTGGCCCAGCATGGCCCCGAGGTCTTCGAGACGGCACGGCGACAGGGCCGGACCATTGCCTTCGAGGCCAGCGTGGCCGGGGGGATCCCGATCATCGCTGCCCTGGGCGAGAGCCTGGCGGCGAATCAGATCCAATCCCTCCAGGGGATCCTTAATGGAACTAGTAATTTCATCCTCACCGCCATGAGTACCCGTGGCCAGAGTTACGCGGAGGCCCTGGCCGAAGCCCAGCAGCGCGGCTATGCCGAGGCCGACCCAACGCTCGATGTGGATGGTAGCGATGCTGCTCACAAGCTCGCCATCCTGGCCCAGATCGCCTTTGGTCTGACGGTGCCCGTGTCGGCCATTGCGCGCCGCGGCATCGCCGTGCTGCACCAGATGGATATCCGCTACGCCCACGAACTGGGTTACACGATCAAGCTGCTGGCCGAGGCCTGGTTGAGTGAGCAGGATTTGGCGTTGCATGTCTCGCCGGTCTTGCTACGGCATCAGACACTGCTGGCCCAGGTGCGCGGCGCGTACAATGCCATCCACGTTGTAGGTGATGCGGTCGGCGATACGCTTTACTACGGTCAGGGGGCCGGCCAAATGCCGACCGCCAGCGCCGTCGTGGCCGATCTGATCGATCTGGCGGTCGGGCGGGCCCAGCGCACGTTTCAGACGTTGCGTCTTTGGTCCGGCAGCAGCAGCGGCATCCGTCTGCAACCGTCGACGACCGTCCGCAGCCGGTTCTACCTACGGCTCATGGTCGAGGATCGGCCCGGCGTCCTGGCCGACATTGCCCACGTACTGGCCAAGCACCAGATTAGCATTTCGTCGGTCATCCAGCACGAGGCTCCGGAGGACCATGAAGGCGACACGGTACCGCTTGTGATCATGACGCACGCCGTCCTGACGGGAAACTTCTGCGCCGCGGTCGCAGGCATCGATGACTTGAGTAGTGTGACGGCGCCGAGCGTGTACTATCCAGTTGTCGATTAGAGGTGCTTTCAAGGATTCCCCATGAAATACGCCATTGTCATTCCCGACGGCTGCGCGGACGAACCGCAAGAATCGCTGGGCGGCAAGACTCCCCTCCAGGCCGCGCACAAGCCCAACATGGACCGCATCGCGGGTCTGGGAATCGTCGGCCGTTCGAACAACGTACCGGCGACACTGACCCCAGCCAGCGATGTGGCGACGCTGAGCCTGTTTGGCTATGACCCGCTTCAGGTGTATACCGGCCGGGCGCCGCTCGAGACCGCCGCCATGGGGATTGCGCTGGGGCCACACGACTGGGCCATCCGCTGCAATCTGGTGACGGTGGAGAATGAACAAATGCGGGATTTCACCGCGGGGCATATCCACAATGCCGATGGCAAGACTCTGATCCAGGCCGTCCAGCAGGCCCTGGGTGGTCCGGTCCCGGACGGTGTGGCAAACGCCGGCGCCCAACTGGAGTTTCACGCCGGCGTCAGCTATCGCAATATCCTTGTCTACCGCACGGCCCAGCCTGCGCCCTTCAGCACCGGGACCAAGACCCAACCGCCCCACGACATTCCCGACCGGCCGATCGCGGGCTATCTGCCACAAGGACCGGGCCGTGACCTGCTGCTTGACCTGATGCAGCGCAGTCGAGCCATCCTCGCGAATCATCCCGTCAATCAGGCACGGCGAGCGATCGGCGAACGGCCGGCCACGCAAATCTGGCTGTGGGGACAGGGACGGGCGCCCCAGCTACGGCCGTTTGTCGAGGTCTATGGCAAGCGCGGCGCGATCATCAGCGCCGTGGATCTGGTCCGCGGTGTAGGCGTGTTGCTCGGCTGGACGCGCATCGACGTGGCGGGCGCGACCGGTTATCTCGACACCGACTATGCCGCCAAGGGCCGGGCCGGCGTGGAGGCTCTGCACACGCATGACCTGGTCTGCGTGCACATTGAAGCCTCCGACGAAGCTTCGCACGAGGGCCGGGCCGATGCCAAGGTCAAGGCCCTCGAAGAGATCGACCGCCACATCGTCGGCCCGCTGCTCGACGCGCTGCCGCGGCACGGCGATTGGCGCATCCTCGTTTCGCCGGATCATCGCACTCCCCTGCGCACCCGAGCCCATGCCCATGGAGCCGTGCCGTTCACTAGTGCTGGGACCGGCATCACACCGAAGGGACAGGCCAGCTACGACGAAGCCGTGGCGACGGCGAGCGATCTCACGTTCGACAAGGGGCATGAGCTCATGCGACGCTTCTTGGGATGAAGCCGACTGGGATCATTGGAGCACTTCGCAAAGAAATGCACCTGAGCCCGACTGAGCCCGACGCGCCAGCGAGGGAATCTCCCTCGCTGGCGCGTCGGGCTCAACACCCCAGAG
>JBGQLF010000953.1:0-4918 GCA_041499985.1 Gemmataceae bacterium | reverse complement strand
TTCGAACGCCGTCGCCGTCATGGCAGGCAGACCCAGCTGGGGCGACGTTGCGTTGGGATCGAGAAGCAGGCCCCGTTGGTCAAGCCCGCTCGGCAACTGCTGCTCGCCGGGCAGCCGGCCGATGAGATCAGAGGAGAAGAGGCTTGATTCGCCGGGCCGGTTGTTCACGAGAATGGCTCTTTTGATGAACATCGTCCCATGAGAGGGCAGCACGCGCCGGAAAGCCGCGGCCATTCTCCAAGTGCTTGCAGCAGAGTGGATTGTAGCGACCCGTGGCCTGACCCCGTGGGTGGGCATTGGCCTACCAGAAAAGATCATTGCCCGAGCTGAAGCCGTCTGCCGCTACCGAGCCGTAGCGCCCACCGAGGATCACCAGATAATAGTTCATCACCCGCTTCAATGGAGGGGTGACGCCGCGTACCATTCTTCCAGTTTTCCTAGCCAATCCCGCGCGTTGCGTCGTGGAGCGTGCGGCTCGCATCAACTTGCGTGGGTGACGACTATTGGGGAGTTGCGGGTTCTGAGCCCACCCAGGCCCACATTCATCGCTTCACTTCCAGCTTGACGCCGCTCAGGGGATGCGCAGTCACCGCCTGCCAGGCAATCTCCTGGAGCAAGCGGTTCAGCTTCTCGCCGTCCGCCGTCGCTTTGCCGAGCACCGCGGGCATCGGCAAGCCGACCGGGCTGCGTTTGTAGATCGCCGCATAGTAGACGTAGGCCACCAGCGCTTGGTGCGGTGCCTTGGCATGGCCAATCTCGTCGGTGAACAGATCGCTTTGCTTCTTGAGTCCGGGAGCTTCGCCGGCAATGATCTTGGCGCGCAGGGCAATGACGGCCTGCCCGACTGGGGCGACGTGGACCGCCTTCGTGTCGTGCTGCTTGTTCAGATCGGCCACGTGCTCGTCGATGGCCTTGAAATAGGGCTCGTGCATGGTGCGCAGCGAATCCGCCGTCGGCGCGTTATGGTCGACCTCCTCCTTCGGCTTCTTGAACGCCACATCGTAGTGGTCCCATGGCAGCCAGTTTTCCTGCACGAAGATGCGGATCTTCGGGTTGTTGTCGATGGCGAGCTTGACGAAGTTGTTGATGCCGTCGTCGGGTAGATAGATCGGACTCAGGGTGAGGACATCGACGGCGCCGGCCTTAATCACCTGGCGGATGGCGTTTTCCTCTTGCTTGATCGCGTTCCCTGCGGCCAGCGTGCCCTGGCCGCCCTTGCAGCCGGTGAAGGCATAGAGTCTTTCCTTGACAGGTGTCTTGCCCTTTTCGCGTTCCTTGTCCGTTTTCTTTTCACGTTCGATTTCCTTTATGCCGGTGTACGTGACGACTGCCTCGCCGTCGCTGGTTTTCACGGTGAACTGGCCGGCAGGCGCGAAGCGGGCGGCCGCGTTGACGAAAATCGTGTCGGTTGGCAAGGTCGCTCCCTCAGATTGCTTGGCGACAACCGTTTGCGTGATCCAGTGCTGGATGACGCGCGAGCCGCCGATCGCCGACAGGCCGAACTGCTTGTGGTCTTTGATGTGCGCCTTCTTGGCGATATCCGCCAGGATGGGGGGCATGAAGAAATGGAAACTGTGTCCGGACGAATAGACGCGCTGTCCCTTGATCGATTCCTGCGCCAAAGCCGACGACGGCACGAGCCAAACGGCGGCCAGCAAAGCCAATAGGATGGACGTGAACCCGAAGCGCTGAAGCATGACGAGCACCCTTGGAGCAGGTGAGAGGCGAGCAACGGAGATGGATTGGAAAGCGCGCTCGGCCGGATGTCAATGAATTTCCGCACAGTGCGACCAGGGCGGGCCGGCCTATGAGGAGCCGCGTTGCGACTGGGTTGCCAGACGTTCGAGCGCCGACGCGGCGGCAGTTGTACCGCGATGGGTCGGCAGGCCGTGGGCGATTACCCGCAGGAGCGATCGCATTGGTGTTGCCGATCCTTTCCAGCACCTCGATCGCTCGCAAGGTTTGTAACAAAAGTACGTGACATTCCCTGGATGGTTCTCTCGCACGGCCCCTCAACGGGCCGCCCGTTTCGGCGTGCGTGCTGCTGTTCCGATAGCAATGGAGAAAAAACCAACGATCTTGACCTGCAGCATCCAGGGTTTCGACAAAACAACCCCGCTTCTTAGCCAAACAATGCTGTAACCGGCTTCCCCTCACACAACCGATACAGCCGATTCTCCCGGTCACGGAGTTCGCTTTCGAGGGAGACGCCCAGGGCTTCGTAGATCGTGGCCAGGAGATCTTCCGGCGCTACCGGATTGTCTTGGGGATAGGCGGCGATCCGGTCGCTGGAGCCATAAACCTGCCCACCCCGCACACCACCGCCCGCCAGGAGGGCCGACTGGCACATGCCCCAGTGATCGCGCCCCTGCGTGGCGTTGATCTTCGGCGTGCGGCCGAACTCACCCACGACCACCACCAGCGTTTCATCCAGTAAGCCGCGCTGGCTCAAATCTTCGAGCAACGCGGAATAAGCCCGGTCCAGGGGTGGAATGCAGTACTTCTCCTTGAGCATGGCGTAGCCAGTGATGCCCCCCAAGCCCGCGGTGCCGCCGTGATTGTCCCAGACATTGGCAATGCGGCCATTCGGCATGAAGTACATCCAGATCACCGAGACCAGGCGAACTCCCGCCTCGATCAGACGCCGGGCCAGTAGGAAGCTTTCCCCGTACTCATTGCGGCCAAAGCGGTCGCGCAGCGCGGGTGGCTCCAGTTCTAGGTTGAACGCGCGCTTGGCCACCGGCGACGAAACCATACGGAAGGCCTGCTCGCGGAAGCCGCCCAGCGCTTCGGTTACCCGGCGGTGTTGAAGGCAATCGTCCTGGTCTTCGAGCACGCGCAGGAGGCCCCGGCGGGCGAGCAGCCGCGTGGTGTCCATCTCGGCCGGCAGCGTGAGGGCATGCGTGGGTTGATCCTTGGAGTTGGGTGCCTCGCGCAGCTCCAGCGGATCATGGCGCGGACCGAGGAACCCGGCATAGGTGCCGGCGTAGGTGATGCCATCGTGGCCGATGGGCCGCGGAATCGTCACACTGGCCGGCAGGTCTCCCGGCTGGCTGAAATACGACAGCACGGAGCCGACATTGGGAAAATCGCTGCGCTGGCGGAAGTTGCGCGGCACCGCCAAGGTCGGGTTCTGTTTGCCCGTCAGCAGGTGATAGACCGACGCTTCGTGGACGTTGCTGCCATGGCTGAGCGAGCGCAGGATGGCTACCTTGTCGAGCTGTCGGGCCAGCAGCGGCATCTGATCGCAGACCGTGATTCCGGGCACCACCGTGTGGATCGGCTCAAACAGGCTGCGGATACCTTGGGGGGCATCGGGCTTCATGTCCCAGAGATCCTGTTGAGGCGGCCCACCCCAGAGAAAGATGTAGATGCAGGATTTCGCCCGGCGCCGCGGTGCGGGAGAGGTCGCCCGCGCTTGTTGCCCGTGCAGCAGGCCCGGCAATGTCAGGGCTCCCAGGCCGAGTTGGCCTAAACGAATCATGGCATCCCGTCGGTGGAGCATGGGCAGGACCTCCAGCAGCGCCAGCAGCAGTAGGAAGGACGCCTCATCGTAAAGTGTTGGTTGCGCGGACGCAAGAAGGCTCGAACGAGTCGTGGCCGTCCGTTAGAGAGGTAATCGATACTTACGACTTTCTTGTCTAGCTCGGGATTCTCCCAGGTCGTCAGATAGAGACGCAGTTTCAGGTTGCCGCGCGTGGCGTCGTCGTTCTGTCCGGTCCAGGCGACCTTGCCGCGGGCCACCTCCTTGGAGCTGGCCAGGCGCTTGCCATCGGAGCTGAAAGCCACGCTATTGACTCCGCCAGTATGCCCCTTGAAGGTAAGGAGTTCCTGGCCGGTCTGGGCATCCCATACCTTCACCCCCACTCCGGAACCGCTGGCCAGGCGCTTGCCGTCCGGGCTGAAGATCACATACTGGACCGTGCCGATATATCCCTCAATGATGAAGGTAAGGAATTCCTGGCCGGTTTGCGCATCCCACACCTTCAACTCAGGTTCGTCTCTCACCCCTGAGCCATCGACTGAAAGCCCGTGGCCACCGACCAGGCGCTTGCCATCGGGGCCTAGGCCAGAATCTCCTGGATGGGCTGGCCGTGGTCGATCTCCAGACGCTTGCGACCCGGGATTTCCAGTCGGCGCGAGTCGAGGCCAAGCAGGGTCAGGATCGTGGCGTGAATGTCGGTGACGTAATGGCGCTGTTCGACGGCGTGGAAGCCGATCTCGTCGGTCTGGCCGTGGACCACCCCGCCCTTGATGCCGCCGCCCGCCAGGCACACGCTGAACCCGTAGATATGGTGGTCGCGACCATCGGTCCCTTGCGAACCCGGTGTCCGGCCGAACTCGCTCGCGAAAACCACCAAGGTTTCGCCCAACAGGCCGCGCCGCTTCAGGTCCTTCAGCAGACCGGCGATGGGCTTATCGACGGCATAACAGTTGGCCGAGTGATTCGCCTTGAGCCCGCTATGAGCGTCCCAGGCCCCGGCACCGCCGCCGCCGTGCTGAATCTGGATGAAGCGCACGCCCCGCTCGACCAGCCGCCGCGCTGCCAGGAGCTGCATGCCAAAGTCGCGCCGCTTGAGGTCGTCCAGGCCGTAGAGGTTCTTCGTCTCCGCCGTCTCCGTGGCGAAGTGGAGCACCTCCGGCAGCGATTTCTGCATGCGGAAGGCTAATTCGTAGGACCGCACACGCGCTGCCAGAGCCGAGTCGTGGGGGTACTCCACGGCGCGCAGTTGGTTCAGTTTCCCGACCAGGTCGAACTGCACCTGCTGCGCCCGGTCACTGAGGATCCCCTCAGGCTTGCCATAGTCCAGCGGGTTGGCCGGGTCGATGCGCAGCGGCACGGCGTCGTGGGCGGGGCCTAGGTAATGGCCATCCTTGGCGTTCCAGTACTCGCGCCGGCCCATCGAGACGAACTGGG
>JBGQLF010000952.1:0-4924 GCA_041499985.1 Gemmataceae bacterium | reverse complement strand
GTGTCGTCGGTTGGGCCACCGCCAAGTGGGTCGTCCAAGCTCAGCTGCTGTTCCAACAGGATGACCAGTATGCACAGTCGAGGCTAGTCAGTGAGCCGCTGGCAAAACTGGATCAGAGCTTGGGACAGTGGTGAGCCTGCGACGAGCCATTGGGCCGCTTGAACAGTCGAGTGCGCAGCACTCCCGTGTTCAAGGGTGAGCTGGACCTCCCAGGTATGACGAACTTTGCAACCGGGTCTCTCTCGCTTGTGTGGCCTGTATGACCGCTGCGAGTACGCGACTTCACGCGCTGGGTCGGATGGCAGTTTCAAGGCTGAAAATGATGCCTTTCTCCTTGTGTAAGATCGCGCAGAGTGAACCATCACGTGGTGGAGCAGGCACCTGGCGACGGCAGGTTCAGTCGAAGACCGCTCCTCGGTGCCGACGGATTCGTGTTCAACACGAATCGACGTGGACTCGAAATGGGGAGTAATGGCCAGGAAGAACCTGCCGGCCTCGCACTACTCGATGGGGTGATGGACCAGCTTCACAAGCGCGGCACCACGGCCGTCCAGCCAGCTCTTCGGTCCAAACCAGGAACAGCGCGAAACGCCGGACGGCCCAAGCGCATAATATGGCTCAGCGGCCCGGCGAACAAGGAATGCGGCGAGACGCGCGAGTGTCCTGGAGGAGTTCCTGAGTTGTCAGACGCCGGTGCAAGAAGAACCGCTCCCCTGAATCGAGCCGCGTCAGCGCGGAAGTAGACAGAGAAGGAAACAGTTTTAGAAATGCGCGCAGGAAGGATACGAAGAACAGAGAACCCTTCAGGTGGCTCTCCCCTGACGCTCGAAACTGGCTCCGATTTCCCGCTCGGTCCCAAGGCGTCCTGAGGGGCCGAATGAACCGCTCCCGTCAGGTGCCGTCGCCCGCCTGGGTGCGGTACGCTTTCCCAATGTGGGCCGCGCTCTGTCCGTTGCTTATGCTCCTGACGGCCAGACGTTGGTCGCTGGCTGCTGGGACGGATCGATCCACTTATGGGAGGTAGCCACGGGGCGGGAACTACGCCAATTTGCCGGGCACAAGGGCTGGGTCAAGGCGATTGCTCTGTCGCCGGATGGCAAGATGCTCGCGTCGGTCGGGAAGGAAACGGAGGCTCGTCTCTGGGATGTGGGCACAGGCCAGGAACTGCGTCGCTTAGTCGGACACGATAGATCAATTTTTACTATCTGTTTTATATCCTATTGGCTAGCCGTGATGACGAAGAGTGATGATTGGACGCTGCGTTTGTGGGACGCCACGACCGGCCAGGAATTGCGCCGCTTCGGGAAGTGGCAAGACACCTCCCGGAAGGCGGTTCAAGTGTCTCCCGACGGCAAGGGCCTGGTCACG
Source organism: Gemmataceae bacterium (assembly GCA_041499985.1). GTDB lineage: Bacteria > Planctomycetota > Planctomycetia > Gemmatales > Gemmataceae > JBGQLF01. The sequence goes on along the minus strand of JBGQLF010000952.1, from coordinate 3,556 downwards.
TCCGGGTGGGAAGATGAGCTCCGTGTGTGGGACCTGGCGACGGACAAGGAACTTACACGCTTCGGCGCAGTCCGGTCCTTCTTGGCCCATGTTACCTTTTCGCCCGACAGCAAAACCCTGGCGATCGTTCATAATAGGATAATTTATCTCTTGAGTGTCGGTAGCAGCAAAGAGCCACGCCGGCTCGAGATTCCCGACCGCGAAGAGGAGCCTTCTCTTCTGATCTTCTCGCCGGACGGGAGGACCTTGGCCACAGGTGGGGGGCACTGCCCCATCCGGGTCTGGGAACTGATGACGCGGCAAGAACGTTGCCACTTTGTGCGACCAGATAGCGGGGAGTTCTGCCTGGCATTCTCGCCGGACGGCAAGGTATTGGCATCAGGCAGTACGGATCTCAGCGTACTGCTCTGGGATTTGACTTGTCGTATGCAGAACGGACGACTCCCTCCTCTGGACCTTTCCCCCGCGGAGATCCAGAACCTCTGGACCGAACTGGCAGACAGCAGCGCGGCCAAGGCTTACGGTGCCCTGTGGCAGCTGGTGGCTGGCGCCAAGCAAAGTGTGCCATTCTTGCAGCAGCAGCTCCACCCGGCTCGCCTGGCTGACCCCCAACGGACTGCCCAGCTCCTTGCCGATCTGGAAAATAGCCAGTTTGCTATGCGGGCGAGAGCGGCTCAAGAGCTAGAGAAACTGCGGGAGGCAGTCGGACCAGCCCTGTACAAGGCCCTTGAGGGCGGACCGACGTTGGAAGTTCGTCGGCGGGTGGAAGCGCTGCTGGACAAGCTGGTCGACCCAACGCCTCCGCTGCGACGGGAACTGCGCGCAGTCGAGGTGCTGGAGCGCATCGGCACCGCAGAGGCACGGCGGCTCCTGGAAACGGTGGCCAGCGGGGCATCCCAAGCCCGGCTGACGCAGGAAGCGCAGCAATCCCTGCATCGCCTGGCCCGACGATTTGCCACCGCGCCCTAAAGCCTCATCGACTCATGGATTAACGTAGCACTGACCGGCTGCACTCACCACGGTCATACCTCCGGCTGGATCGCTGGCAACTCCAAAACCTGATGGTGGAGGTGATGCGACTCCTACCCAGCAAGAGAGCGACCACAGCCCCGACACCGAGCGGGCTTAAGTGGAACGAGCTGATTTGGAGGCGGCATAGCCCGTTACCCCCATTCTCCATGAGAATGGCAAGGTGAAAGAATGGAACAGCTTTCCCCTGTCAAGGCAAATTCCCTATAATGATTTCGCCACTGACCTCACCTCTTTGGTCTACTGCTAAACGACGCTCCCCAGACGGCGCCTATAGTTAAAGAACGTCGCTCGACATCCCCCACCCTGCTGCACAAAAGCCTCCACGCGCTGCGTGGTGCTCTGGAAAGAACTGTTGGCCAGCAGCTCGGCGGCCAGGCGTGCCCGCCGGTTCTCGGCTTCGACGGCGAGGACCTCGGTCCAGTCCATGCCGGCCGCTTTCAATTCCCTGGCCCGCACGTAGAGACGCAGCGACGGCTCGCGCATGCGGTGCAGATTGGCCGCAAACCAAACGTAAATCTCTTCGTCCTTGAACCACTCGCCGGCGTGGCGATGCACCTCGGCAGCCGTCGGTTGAAACACCAGCATGTGCCCCCGGTCCTGCAAAGCCGCCACATCGCTTGTCCGAGCCTGGCCGCCCTCTCATTGAAAGATGTTCACGCAAAGAGCGATTCTCGTGAACAACCGGCCCGGCGAATCAAGCCTCCCCTCCTCTGCTCTCTTGGGCCGGCTGCCAGGCGAGCAGCGGCTGCCGAGAGAACTCGACGAACGGGGCTGCTTCGCGATCCCAACGCAACGTCGCCCCAGCTGGGTCTGCCTGCCATGACGGCGACGGCGTTCGAAGTTCGAAGAGTGTTCCAACCAATCCGGCGACCGAGTGCAACACCCCAACAGGTCTCGCGACTCGCAACGACGCGAAAAGCCCGAGAAAACGGGTGTTTTCGACGTGTTCAGCGAACGGCTAGCCGTTCGTAGAGGGGGAGAGTATTGTTAATGAAGTAGGCGGCCAGGCCCTCTGGTGAGGGACACCAACCGCCCCTTCCCGAACCGGACAGGCACCTTTTGATGCATCCGGCTCTCCAGTCCCAGGCTACCGCGGACCAGCGGTGAGCGCTGGCGCCGGCGTAGTGCTTCGAGTCGAACCAGAGCCTAGTTGTCCATACGGATGCCTCTGCTCGTCGGAAGCCCTGGGACCTGTCCCCCTTGGCCATGTCCTGGGCATTACCCCAGGCGTTGGGCTACTACGAGGACTCTGTCGCCGTGGGTGTTGCCACCTGTAGGCGATCCCGCGGTTGCGTAAAATGGTTCGGTCTGTCGGTAGGGTCTCCGTTCGTCCGTATGTCCCCGCATGGGGGTTCCGCCTGGCCGGGAAGGTCGTCGCTTTCTTCGTATGAGTCGACGACGGCCAGGTCTCGGGTTTCAGCATCATTCCCGAGGGGTCGGCAGGGCCCCGGCGGACTGGAGTTCAAGCAGTATAGCTTTACCCGTGGACAGCCTTGCTGACGAACCTCTTGGCCGTTGATGCTCGGCCTTATTCGCCTTGTGCTGCCATACTGTTGTCCCCCGGACTCTTTCGAGCCGAGGTGTCCGGGTGAAAAGGGATTCATCCCGTCAGGCAGTGCATAACTCACCTCCTTCCCGTGAGGCCAACCGTTGTTGGCAGAACCATTTTCGCCGCGCGCGGCGTACCGAAGAGCGCCTCTCTTGGGGAGCTGATCGAGTCGGCTCCGAACGGAGCCGACACACGAGTTAACGTGAAACGCCGGGAGCAGCCGCTTCCGGCGTTTTTCTATTTCCGTATGCCACAAAAGGATATGCGTCGTCCCCGCCGCGCGTCCCGCGCTCTCTGGTTCGAGAGAGCGCACTCGGGGTCCGAGCGCAACCCCCGGTGTTGCACTCGGACCCCGAAAGTCTCCCGCCAAAACTCTCAGAGTCTCTGGTTAACACCCCTCTCGGAGTTAACACTACTGTCTCACTCGCACCCCGATCGTCATTTCGAACTTCCACCGGGTAATTAACAGATAGAGGGGCGTTGCCACCGATCGCGACGCCGAACACCGCATCCCGCCAGACAGCGCTCCGGTCGCCAAGCGAAGGTCGCTGTGGGCCACTCTACCAGGAGAGGTCCCATGCGATTCCATGACGATCCCGCATCCATGACCGCCGACGAGCGGTTCCGCGAACTCGCTCGCATCCTCGCTGCGAGCCTCCTTCGCCGCCGTGCTTGCCCTTCCCGCGCTCCCGATTCCGGCACGCATCCGAACCCGAAGAATCTGCCGCAAACCGTCCAGGATTGCCTTGAGGTTCCCGCCCAAACCGTGCTCAGTGTCCACACGGGTTAACCGCTTCTGAGGCTTCGAGAAAGGAGAACCGTATGGACCTAATCATTGGGAAAGAACTGGCCGCGCTCCAACGCATGACCGTCAAGGAGCTGCGAGCCAGGTACGCCGAAGTGTTCGGCGAAGAAACGCCTGCGAACAACAAGACCTGGCTCATCAAGCGCACGGCCTGGCGACTCCAGGCCCTG
>JBGQLF010000951.1:0-4924 GCA_041499985.1 Gemmataceae bacterium | reverse complement strand
CACCGATGGATGCGATCCCCGATCTTTCCGAGAACCAGGTGATCGTGTTCACCGAATGGCGTGGGCACAGTCCGCGCGAGATCGAGGACCAGGTGACCTACCCGCTGTCGTTGCACTTGCAAGGCTTGCCGGGCGTGCGCGTTGTCCGTTCGTCCAGCGACTTCAACTTTGCCATGATCCACGTGATCTTCGAGGACACCGTGGAGTTTTACTTCGCACGCCAGCAAGTGGCCGCCCGCCTGGAACGAGCGAGTAGCGCGCTGCCGCCCGGTGTGGTCCCGTACCTGGCTCCGGACGCGGTCGCGACGGGGCAGATCTTTTGGTACACGGTCGAAGGACCCGGCTACGACCTGGGCCGGCTGCGGGCGATTCAGGATTGGTATGTTCGCTCGCAACTCAGCTCAGTGGCTGGCGTGGCTGAGGTCGCCAGCGTGGGCGGTTACCCCATTGAATACCAGCTTGATGTGGATCCGAATCGGCTGCACGCCTACGGAGTGTCGCTGGGAGACCTGGTACACGCCGTCGCGCAGTCGAACGGGGCGGTGGGTGGCCAGGTGATCCAGAAAGCCAACAGCGAATACCTGGTCCGTGGCGTCGCGCTCCTTGGCGGGCAGCCGGCCAGCACGGGTGAGGGCGAAGCCAACACGGACTTCGACCCACGTCGCGCCGTCCGCGACCTGGAGCAGGTCGTGCTGTCAACGCCGGCCGGCCGGGTGCTGCATGTGCAGGATGTGGCTACCGTGGCGCTCGGAGCTCAGTTTCGTCGCGGTGTTTTGGAGAAGGACGGCAACGAGGTGACGGGTGGCGTGATCCTGATGCGCTACGGCGAGAACCCCCTGCAAGTAACGCGGCGCATCAAGCACAAGATGGAGGAACTCCAGGTTGGGCTGCCTCCCGGCGTGCGCCTCGTGCCGTTTTACGACCGTACGCCCCTCATCGAGGGGGCCATCCGCACGGTTACCAGCACACTGCTCGAGGCCATGATCACGGCCACGGTTTGTGTGCTGTTGGTGCTGCTGCACTTGCGGACCTCGTTTATCATCGCGCTGACGCTGCCTTTGGCCACGCTGGCCTCCTTTGCGCTTATGTGGACGCTGCGCCGGCTGGGGATTGCCGATATCCAGACCAACATCATGTCGCTGGCGGGCATCGCCATCTCGATTGGCATCCTGGTCGATGCCTCCATTGTCATGGCCGAGAACGTGATGCACAGCCTCAAGGGCCATTTCGGCGACCAGCCCGTCCGGGGCGACATCCGCGCCCTGGTGCTGCCGGCTTGCCGGACCGTGGGACGGCCGATCTTTTTCTCGGTCGTGATCATGCTGCTGTCGTTTCTACCGGTGTTCGCCCTCGGGGGGATCGAAGGCAAGATGTTTCGCCCGCTGGCCTTCACCAAGTCGTTCGCGCTGCTGGCCGTCGCTGTGTTGGCCATCACGCTCGTGCCGGCCCTGTGCACGATCTTCATCAAAGGCAGGCTGCGGAGCGACACCGACAGTTGGCTGGTGCGCAGCGTTTTGACGGTCTATCGGCCCGTGCTTGGCTATCTCCTGGATCGGCCGGCGGCGCTGGTGTGGTTCCTCGGCGTCACGTTCCTGGTAGGGCTAGCGCCGCTGGGCAACCGCTGGATCTTCCTTGGCACGTTGTTCCTGGCTCTGGTGGCCGGCGCCCTGGTGACCCAGCGCTGGCTCCTGCGGGCCGGTGGTCTATCCAGCCTGGTCGTGATTGCCCTCATCGTGGATCAACACATCGAACCGTTGGGCCGTGAGTTCATGACGCCGCTGGACGAAGGCATGGTGATGGACATGCCGATCACGGTACCGCGGGTTTCGGTCACCCAGGCCGCCGACGACCTCAAGGCCCGCGATATGATCTTCTGTCGCTTTCCCGAGGTGGACATGGTGGTCGGCAAAGCCGGTCGGGCCGAGACCCCCACCGACCCGGCACCGATCGACATGATCGAGACCATGGTCAACTTTCGGCCCCAGGAATTCTGGCCCAAACGCAAGCTGCGCATCGGGGACGCGCAGCACCAGGGGAAGGCCGTGCTGGAGGCGCTGCGGGAACGTGGGTTCATCGATCTGCCAGAGGATCCTGCCAGACTAGCCTCCTTGGTGAACGAGACCGTTATGGAGGCCCTGCCGCTGTACGACGCCTTGATGCGCGAATACGCCTACCAGCGAAACCGGGAATTCGAGCGCGAACTGGGCCCCCAGCTGGTCCGCTTTACCCTGGAACAATTGGCCGTCCTGCTGCACGACAACGGCACCCTCCAGCATCCGCTGACCGCCAGCGATCTCGCTCTTCTGAGTGACGCTCTGCCCGCACATCTCGCCGAGCACCTGGCTTCATCCGCCGCCCTGGAAGATGTCGCCTGGCTGGCCCGCCAGACAGCCCAGAAGATGACGCAGCTGGGATGGGTGGAGCAGGGGAGCGACCTGTGGCGCGATCGCCCCAATTTCGTTCTCCAGGTGATGAGTCGTCTCCACGGCGCGCTCGGCGGCGCCCCATCGACCTTCTTCACGCGGCTGCACGAGAAGATGGTTGTCCAGCAGCGCTCTCTCTGGGGCGCGCATGTCTACCAGCTCAACGGCGAATTGCTCGACCGGGCGGCGGCGACCTATACGCGTCTCGTGCTGGAAGAGTTGCTCAGCCGAACGACGGTGACCGATCCGCAAGTCGTCGCCCGGGTCCAGGAATGGAAACGCCTCCGCTCTCAGCCCGCGGCCCCGGCTCGGCGCGCCGGACATCACCACGGAACGCGCCCCGCCGTGCCGCCTCCGAGCATCGATCCACACCCGGCGCTCGACGCGCTCCAGGAGGAGATGACGCGCCGGTTTGCCCGGAGACTCCTGCTCTGGCCCAAGGATCGCTCGGACCTGGCCGGTTTCGGCGGCGAGCTGGATCGTGTGATGCAGATGCCGGGATGGACCAATGTCTGGACCATGCCGATCCAAAACCGCGTGGACATGCTCGCCACGGGGGTCAACACTGCCCTTGGCATCCGCGTGCTGGGGCGCAGCTTGCCTGACGTGGTGCGTGCCTCCGAGGAGGTGGCCGAGGTCGTGAAGCGGGTTCCGGGCGCGGCCGACGTGGTAGCCGATCCGATTCGCGGCAAAGGCTATCTGGAAATTCACATCGATCGTGAGAAGGCGGCCCGCCACGGGGTGAGCGCCGGCGACCTCAACGATCTGGTCGAGATCGCGCTGGCCGGTAAGGTAGTCACGACCACGATCGAGGGGCGCGAACGGCATCCTGTGTGCGTGCGCTACCCCCGTGCCTGGCGCGAAGACGAAGAGTCGATCCGCAACCTGCTGGTCCTGGCCCGCGAGAATGTGGCGGCAAGTTTGCAACTTGCCGGACCGACCGGGCAAGTTACAAACTTGCCCCCACAGAACATGCGCAATGTGGCGGCAAGTTTGCAACTTGCCGGACCGACCGGGCAAGTTACAAACTTGCCCCCACAGAACATGCGCTATGTTCCGTTATCCCAGGTCGCCGACGTGCGCCTGGTCGAAGGTCCGGCGACGATCAAGAGCGAAAATGGTCTGCTGCGCAACTATGTCCGCCTCAATGTCCGCGGGCGCGGCGTGGTCGATTTTGTCGAGGGAGCTCGGCGGGCGGTCGAACAGGTGAAGTTGCCGCAAGGAGTCTACCTGGAATGGACCGGCCAGTTCGAGCATGAGGTGCGGGCCCGCAGCACGCTGGTCCTCATCGTACCTGTCGTGCTCGCTTTGATTTTTCTGGTGCTGTATTGGACCTACCACGACTGGGCCGACGCCGTGCTGATGCTGTTGGCTGTACCGGGAGCCTTGGCCGGCGGTGTCTTCTTTCAATGGCTATTTGGCTACAAATTCTCGGTGACGGTCTGGGTGGGCTACATCGCCTGTTTCGGCATGGCGACCTCGACCGGCATCATCATGCTCGTCTATTTGCGCGAGGCTGTGGCCAGGGCCGGCGGTCTGGCCAACCTGACGTTGGAGCAGCTGCATCAGGCCGTGATGGAGGGCGCGGTGCAGCGCCTGCGGCCGAAGCTGTTGACCGAGGGCACCACCGTCCTGGGCCTGGCTCCCATGCTCTGGGCCAGCGGCGTCGGGGCGGAGGTCATCCAGCCGATGGCGGCGCCGGTCCTGGGCGGCATCCTGATTGCCGACGAAGTGATCGACTTGCTCTTGCCGGTCCTGTTCTACTGGGTGCGGCGCTGGCGCTGGCAGCGCTTGCAGCGCTCCGAAGAAGGAAGCAGGCGACCGTGATGCCGGTCTAACGGGACACCACGCCAAACGCGCGTACCGGAAAGGACCCGACGCCGCGGAACTTCACGGGCACGGCAAGGGAGACCGGTGGAAATGGACGTGTTTCCAGCGTCCGTTCTGCCGCTGCCAGACTCGGGTTTCTTCGACGCCGCGGGTGACGGGCGTTCCCGTGCCATCCAGGCGCTGGTTGAGCCGCACATACGCGATCACGGCGACATCGCCCATTAGCCGCACGTTGGGTGAACACATGGTCGTGTGGTGTTTCCCCTGCACGCCGCCGAGCTCGAAATAAAAGCGGTGAAATGCCAGTCCCTCGACGAGCTGGCCCTGGGCCTCGGGCTCAAAGGCGGTCAGCGAGGGATCGCAGAGTTCTTCGTACGTGGCCCAATCGGCATTCGCAATGCTCTCCAGCAGGCGCTGATTGAGGCGCAGCAATTCTTCACTCGCCGGGTCGGGCATGAGTCCATTTCCTTTGTGGATCGGCAGCCATTCTTGATGCCAGTTACGTTGACTAGTGTAAGGACAAACGACGTGTTGTTTAACGTAGCCACAAGCGTCTCGCTTGTGAGCTTGGACCAGCCCACAAGCGAGGACTGTTACCGGCCATAACCTTTTGCACAACAATTGGCCATGAGGTTTTGCACAAGGGAGTAGTGTGGTAGAGTAAAGCCTTG
>JBGQLF010000950.1:0-4926 GCA_041499985.1 Gemmataceae bacterium | reverse complement strand
CAGAAGGTTCCCCAAGTAGACAACCGAGCAAGAGCGAACGACAAGGCTTTACTCTACCACACTACTCCCTTGTGCAAAACCTCATGGCCAATTGTTGTGCAAAAGGTTATGGCCGGTAACAGAGGACGCTTGTGGCTACGGTACACAACACGTCTGTTGTCCTCACACTAACGCATTCACTTGGTCAGGGTTCCAACTTAGCCCCTACCCAACAGCGCCGGCAGACGGTATTCTGTACGGCCATCGGATCTGGACATCAAGACGCCCGCAAGAAACGCGGAACGATGAATGATGAACGATGAATGTAGATCTTTGAGTTCATCGTTCATCGTTCTTTTTGGAGAATCAGGGCATGATGGACACGAACCACCCACACCACACCGCGCACGCCGAGACCCACACGACGAGCACACCTCGGCCAACACGGCGACACCTCCTCCAGCTGCTCGCGGCGCTGGGGATCGGCTCTCCTGTCTTCCAGCGTGCCCTCGCCGCCCAGGCCGAGCAGGCCCCGGGCGTCACGGCCGAGATGATCCTCCAGGCCGAGTGGATCGCTGGCCTTAAACTGTCGGAGGAAGATCGCAAAGGTCTTGTCAACAGCCTCACTCAAGCGCTGCGTGACTTCGGGGCAATGCGGGCGGTCAAGCTCACCAATGATGTGGCCCCTGCGGTGGCGTTCCAGCCGGCTCCCTGGCTACCGCCGGCTGAGCGGATCATCCGAGGTCCGATCGAGCCGATCCATCAGACTGCTCCCAAACGGCCGGACACGGGCAACGACCTGGCGTTCCTACCTGTCACGGCGCTGGCAGCTTTGGTTCGCACCCGGCAAGTGTCGTCCGTGGAGCTGACGCGGCTCTGCCTGGAACGGCTGCGGAAGTATGACCCGGTGCTGCGCTGTGTCGTCTCGTACACCGACGACCTGGCCCTGAAGCAGGCCGAGCAGGCCGATCGCGAAATTGCCGCAGGGCGCTACCGGGGACCGCTGCACGGCATTCCCTGGGGAGCCAAGGACCTGATTGCCTATCCCGGCTACAAGACGACCTGGGGGGCGACGCCGTTCAAGGAACAAAGCCTCACCACCAAGGCAACCGTGGCCCGGAAGTTAGAGGACGCCGGGGCCGTGCTCGTCGCCAAGCTGTCGCTGGGCGCGCTGGCCCAGGGTGACCGCTGGTTTGGCGGCATGACGCGCAGCCCCTGGGACCCCAAGCAAGGTTCCAGTGGCTCGTCGGCCGGCCCCGCTTGTTCGGTCTCGGCCGGGCTGGTGGGCTTCGCGCTGGGCAGCGAGACGCTGGGCAGCATTGTCTCGCCTTGCCGCCAGTGCGGCGTCACCGGGCTGCGACCGACGTTCGGCCGGGTCAGCCGGCATGGCTGCATGACGTTGGCGTGGAGCATGGACAAGATCGGTCCGATCGCCCGCTCCGTGGAGGACTGCGCACTGGTGTTCGGGGCCATCCACGGCTTCGACGGTCTGGATGCCAGTGCGGTCGACCGGCCCTATGCCTGGCCGCCGCCGCGCGACCTGCGCACCCTCAAGGTCGGCTATTTCGAGGGAAGGGCCGGCAGCGCGGAGCGTGCGGAGCTGCACGTGCTCCGCGATCTCGGTGTGCAGCTGCTACCGATCCAACTCCCGGACAAGTACCCGGTGGCGGCGCTGCGGATCATCCTCGGCACCGAGGCGGCGGCGGCCTTTGACGAGGTGACGCGGCAAGGGATCACCGAGGGACTGAACAGCTGGCCACGGACGTTCCGCCAGGGGCAGTTCGTGCCGGCAGTGGAGTACCTGCGTGCCAACCGCATCCGCAGCCTGCTGCTTCAGGAAATGCAGGAGCTGATGTCCCGGGTGGACCTCTATGTCGGCGGCAACGACCTGGTGCTCACCAACCTGACGGGGCATCCGACGGTGGTGCTGCCGAACGGCTCCCGCAAAGCCGGCGCCGGCGAGATGCCGGATTCGCTCACGTTCACGGGCCGACTGTACGGCGAGACGGAGTTGCTGGCCGTGGCACACGCTTACCAGCAGGCGACCGGCTTCCACCTGCGCCGGCCGCCGATGGAGCGCATCACCCCGGAGAATGCGGGCGGCGGATAAGGCAAGCACTCCCTCAACGGCACGGAAGCGGCAGGTCGATCCTCCTTTGTTTGGGTCTCTCGCGGGAGCTTCTCTATGGCCATGACCAACTTTAAGGCTTCTTTCCTCGGCCCCAGTCCTTCTCCCCTCGGTCTGAAGCAGCAGCAGTTGGGCTCAAGCGTGACCGTCGTTCGGGTAGAGGAGGATGGGGCGGTGCCGGGAAGCAGGGAAGGAGCGCTCGAAGGACGCCAGGCGGCAACATCGTACGAAGTGATTGGCGAACAAGTACTCTTGGCACGCCTCCATGCCGAAAACGACGACCTGGATTCCGGACTCGATGCTTCTTGTCTTCTCGCCTGGACCACGACCACCCAGGAGATGGCTGCCTTCCTCCATGCGTCCGCTCGCGCGCATCAGAGACTCTTCCAGAAATACGAACCGATCGCCCGAGTATGAAACGTTTTGGGATTTCCGCGCCTCTTGCAACGGCTCCGAGAAATCCAGCGGGACTATCAGGGAGCCGTGGACATCTACGGCGACATGTACCAGCAGGCCCTTGGAAACGAACCAGCGAGCGATCGACGCCAGCTAGACCCGGAGCGTGCATGGGGAAAGAGCCTGGATGGAACACAGCGCGACCACAACGGCCATACCGATTCGGCGGCGATGCCTTTCCCATGCGGGGCTTGAGAAGGTGGAACTCACAGACCTGACGCGGCACGTCGTCGAAGAACTCGGCCCGCGGCACCGGAGTACAAGGCCGAGCCGTCGGTGGTGATCCCCTGGACGGTGCCGTTGCGGGCGGTGAACGCTTGCCGGAGCCGGCTCAGGAAGCGGCGGATATCGTCCTGATCGGGGTCGTGATCGAGCACTTCGTAGAGCAGGCGGCGCTGCTTGGGGCCGTCCACGGCACCGAGCACGCACAAGGGGCCGTCGTAGATCTCGTCGAGGACCAAGTAGCCGGAGAAGTCGGCCAGAGCCACAATCCAGGTAGGTGGTCTCCCGCCGTGCAACTTATACTGGCGCGGATACTTATCCGATTCATCCTCTTCCTTCGCGACTCGACGGCCCCATGCCAGCGTCAAATGTCACCGGCAGCGATTCCAGGCCGCGAAACAGGATCGCCGGTCGCCAGCGCAGCGCGGCCGGCGGCAGGGCCAAGCGCAGATCCGGCAATCGGCGCACGAGCGTGTCGATCGCGATTTGCGCTTCCAGCCGGGCCAGCGGCGCGCCGAGGCAGAAATGGGCGCCCAGGCCAAAGGAAAGGTGCTTGTTCGGCTCGCGGGCGATGTCCAACTCGTCCGGTTTGTCGAATTGGCGCTGGTCGCGGTTGGCCGAACCGATCGCAATGAGGACGGCGTCGCCGCGGGCGATCGTCACGCCAGCGATGGGCACATCCTCGCGCGCGTACCGGGTCGTGGACAAGTCCACGGGGCTCGTGAAGCGCAGCAATTCTTCCACGGCCGATTTGATGAGGGACGGCTCCTGACGCAGTCTCTCCAACTGATCGGGATGCTGGAGCAGCGCCAGCGCGCCATTGCCGATCAGGTTCGCGGTCGTCTCAAACCCGGCGAAGAGCAGCAGGAAGATCATGGCGACCAATTCGTCTTCGCTCAACACGTTGCCCGCTTCCTCGACGCGGACCAGGGCGCTGGTTAGATCGTCCCGCGGATTCGACCGCCGCTGCTGAATGATGTTTCGGATGTAGCGCGTCAACATCCAAACGTTTGGCAGCGCTTTCGTCAGGCCGGGCACGGTGACGGCCAGCGCCATCGCTTTTATCCAACGGTTGAAGTGGTGACGGTCTTTCGGCGGCACGCCCAGCATGACCGCAATGACGGTCGTCGGGATGGGATAGGCGTAGTGGCGGACCAGGTCCATGCGGCCCCGGGCCTTGACGGCGTCGAGCAGCGCGTCGGCAAGCCTCTGGATGCGCGGGCGCATGCCTTCGATCAGCCGAGGGGTGAAGGCCTTGTTGACGAGCGCGCGGAGGCGCGTGTGATCGGGAGGGTCTGAGGCGATCATGCTGCGGTTCAACGCCTTGAACAGCACGGTGTTGAACAGCTTGACGAACAACGGCAGCCGGGCCCGTTGCTCCGGGGTCAAGGCGTTCGCTGAGGATTGGGCGAACCGCTCGTCCTTCAAGAGCAAGGCAGCTTCGTCGTAGCCGGTGACGATCCAGATGTTCGGACGGCCGAGGCGCCGGATCGGCGTCTCGGCCCGGAGCCGGGCGTAATAAGGGTGCGGGTTCGCCTTGAATTCCGGGCTGGTGATGTTGAGGAAGTCTCGCGTCGGCGATTGGCCCAATCCGCTCAGCCTCATCAACCGACCCATGGCGAACCTCCCCACGAGTGCTCATCTCCCGGGAGTCGCCAGCCGCGGCCGCGGAGCCAGCAGGCCGCTCTTGCCCCCGGCGAGAGCTTTGTAGCGGGCTTCCGGCGGGCAGCGCGGGTTGGCGTCTTGGAACGGCGTGAAGTTATGGCCGCCCGGGCCCATCCAGACAATGTTGTTCTCCTTGGAGCCGTCGAACGCGAACAGCCCCAGTTCAGGCTTCGTCCAGTGGATGCCGTCCTTGCTCTCGGCGTAGCAAGTTACCTCCGGGTGGGCCGACTTCTTCTGTTTCTCGTCGAAGTGGCTACCGCGGTAATACATCCGGAAGCGGTCGCTGTCGCGGAAGACTGTGAAGTAGGCGCTGGTGTTCCCCTCCCACGGCTTGTTCGCGATTAGCACCACCTCCTGCGGCGTCGGCTGCTGCAACTGCTGGCGGGCCGCGCCGCTGAGCTTGTCGATCAAGCAGTCATCGACGAACAGCTCCAGCCGGGAACCGAGGTCGGTCGGCTCCGGGGGCAGGCGGACCT
>JBGQLF010000949.1:0-4937 GCA_041499985.1 Gemmataceae bacterium | reverse complement strand
CCACACCCAGTTGTCTTCGCGCTTGCCCGGCACCTTGCGGTATTTGCCGTCCACAATCTCGTGCAACCATTCGACGCGCGAGAAATTGACCCGCCACTGATCGCCCTCGCGCGGCGGAGCCGGCTTGTACGCCAGCTCCCCTAACACCTTCCACGGAAACGCCAGCTCCACCGACCAGCCCTGATCCGTATCCCGCGGATCATTGAGCGTGCCCCGGATATGGACCGCCGTCTTCAGGCCCGGAATCTCCCAGCTATTCAGCGCCCGGCCTCCGTCCTTGTAGGGGCGCGGGAGCAGCAGGTCCCAGCCGGTGTTGAGGGCGTTGATCTCGAACTCGTAGTACTCGTGATTATCGCCATTGGGATCGATAAACACCTCAAAATCGTTGTCATGGAAAATCACCGCGTCATGCTGGGTCAACGTGCCCCAGACGTGTGGCTCCTCCAGCTCCGCCCCCACATAGAAATACTGCTCGTCCCAGAGCATCTTGGCCCGTGTGTGGAAGCGAGGCCGTGGCTTGGCATCGCCTTCAATATCCACGAAGGCATCGGTCCAGGGAACGGCCTGCCACGACGGTTCGTCGAGCCGGCCATCCACCTGGATCGGGCCGCTGGCTCGATAACAGACATATCCCTTCGGAGGCAGATAAGCCGGCAGAGGGGTCGCGACCGGGGGGACATCGCCTGCCGCAAACCAGCTCCCGAGCCCCCAGACAGCCACGCTCAGCAACAGAGTGCAGACCAAGAGGAGCCGCATGAGAAGCCTCCAAGAACCGAGAAGCCTTTGGCGGCACGATACCGGATACTCCGGCGCGAGGCAAACGTTTCGTTCCGCCAGCGCCTTCGCGCTTGTTGCTCCCGCGCCCTCGGTCTACACTACGGCAGTGTGTCTTTTGGAAGCCATTCGTAGCTGAAGGAGCCGCTTGATGCCACGGCGTCGTGGGTGGTGGATGGGTCGGGTTGTCTGGGTGATGTTGGCCTGCTGCGCCAGTCTGCGCGCGGATGCCGCACAGGCCGCGCCGCTGGAGTTTCACGTGACGTTCGACCACAAGGTCTCGGCAACTCCATTCCGCGGCCGCGTCTATGTCCTGTTGTCCAAGCAGCAGCGCGAAGTGCCGTCCGGCCCCAATTGGTTCAACCCCGAACCGTTTTTCGCCTGCGACGTGCAGGAATGGCAGCCGGGACAGACAACCATCGTGGCGGCCAACTCCCTGGGCTTCCCGGTCCCGCTGGCCAAGGTGCCGCCCGGAACCTATGCGGTGCAGGCGGTGATGGACTTCGACCGAGGTGGCCGCGGTTTCGAGGCCGAGGGGAACGGGTACAGCAAGCCAATCCGCCTCGAGTTGGATCCGGCGACCACGGGACCGGTTCGTCTCACGATCGACCAGCTGGTTCCGGCGCGGCGTTTCGAGGAGACCGACCAGGTCAAGCTGGTGGATATCGAGAGCCAAGTACTGACGGCGTTCCATGGCCGGCCCGTCCGAATGCGCGCCGGGGTGGTGTTGCCGAAGTCCTTCGTGGCCAACCCACATCAACGCTATCCCGTGATCTACGAGATTCCTGGTTTCGGCGGCACCCATTCGGGGGCGCGGTTCGCGGAGCGGCGCAACGTGACCGAGGTGACCGGCGCTGAGATGCTCCATGTCGCGCTTGATCCCAGCTGCCGGCTAGGACACCATGTGTTCGCGGATTCGGACAACAATGGCCCCTGCGGTCGCGCCCTGATCGAGGAGCTGATTCCCTACATCGAGCAGCATTTCCGGGGTCTGGCCGCACCCCAAGCGCGGTTTGTCACCGGTCATTCGTCCGGCGGCTGGAGCAGTTTATGGCTGCAAGTCGCCTACCCGGATTTCTTTGGCGGTGTCTGGTCGACGGCGCCGGATCCCGTGGATTTCCGCGATTTCCAGCGGATTAACATCTACCAGCTGGGGGTGAATCTGTTCGTCGACGAAGCCGGAACGTCGCGCCCGCTGGCTCGTCGCGGTGGCAAGCCGGTGCTGTTCTTCAAGCCCTTCTCCGATATGGAAGATGTCATGGGCCACGGCGGGCAGCTCGGCTCGTTCGAGGCGGTCTTCAGCCCGCGGGGCGCCGACGGCAAGCCGCGACCGCTCTGGGATCGGCAGACTGGGAAGATTGATACAACCGTTGCCAGGAGCTGGGAGCGCTACGACATTCGTCTGGTGTTGGAGCGGAACTGGCGCACCCTGGGGCCGAAGCTTGCTGGCAAGATTCATGTGTACATGGGAGCCGAGGACACGTTCTACCTGGACGGGGCAACCCGATTGCTGAAGGAGTCGCTGGCGCAGCTCGGGAGTGATGCCGTGGTCGAAATCTTCCCCGGCCGCGACCACGGCAGCCTGCTCGATGCGGGGCTGCGGCAGCGCATCCAGCGTGAAATGGCGGAGAGCTTTCGGCGGAACTTCTCCGCCACCAAGTAGACACTTTTTGCGGGCGCTATCGGCAAGCTTCAATCAGACCGTGCGGCTCTGGGATGTGCGAACGGCGTAGGAACTGCCCCGTCTCCAGAGGCAGGGCGTTCGGCTCGCCAATGCGGCCGTGTCCCCGATGGGAAGCGGGTGTTGTCCCGTAGCATGAATGAGATGTTGCGGCTCTGGCGCTTGCTGGAATGATGTGAAAGGAGCAAAGGCCAGCGCAGGGGATGCTTTGATGGTGATCGGCGAGGGAGAAATCAGGAGACTTGCTATCTTGTAGAGGAAATTATTGGATAGTTTCCACGCTATCAAGTGGGAAGTGGACAGATGGCTAATTTGCGACGGCGAGGGGATGGTAAATCAGGAGCGGATCAACTTAAGTCGAACCGCGATCGGTCGAGCTCGAAAACGTCAATGTCCAGATCCACGGGCTGCACGACAACTCGGTCGCCCCGTTCCTCGAGGTGGGCACGCGCGAATTCGTGCATCGCCGCGATCCGCTTCCCAAGTTGCTGGAAGAGGTTGCTTATGCTGGAACGGAATTGGCGCGTGCGGCAGTCCTGGAGAACCAAGTACAACGCGAGTGTCGTCCTGCAGTCGGGGTTCCAGGCCTCGAAGCATTGCTTCTGCTCGACCTCGCCGAGAAGTGCGCAGATCGCCGATGCGGTCTGGTCCTCGAACGTGCTAAACGCCTTCTCGACTGCCTGAAAATCGGTGCTGTGGCCGAGGGGAAGGTCGTAGAAGCGCTGCTCGCTGGCCACTACCGTGCTTCCCGTCCGGAACACCTTTTTACTGGGCTTGTCGAACACGAACAACGTGTGGCCGTCTGAACAGAACCACTTGAGGTAGAACTGCGGCACGTAATGTTGGTTCTTCACTCTTTCCATATCGTCTTCTTCGCTTATCTTATGGCACGACCGACGACAGGCTGCCTCATTCACGATACCGGTAAATTCTGCGATGCCCCCTACAGCGAATCGAGAAAGGACCCCAGGTCAGTCGCCTCGATGTCCGCTCGGTGCATTTTCTGAGCGATACGCCAGTTGTCTGTCTTCCAGTTCTTCGATGCACGGTCATATGGTCCAAGAGCCGAGAAACGGGGGCCGAGTGCGGCCTTGATGGCCGCGTCTGTGAAGTAGTTTTCCGTGGACCTGCGGTCCAGGACGTGACAAGGAATCGGCGGGGATAGGCTCCGACAGGTGGCGACGAACTCTTGCCGCGGCGTTTCAAGCGGGTCGGTTGCTGACGCCTTTTCGCTGTCAATCAGAGCGTAGACATGGGGGCAGATGCGTAGAACTTCCTGCAACTCGTCCTCTCGGTGACCGTTGATCAGGGTATAACCGCCGAGCGGCAAGAGAACGATCTTATCCTGTTTCCCGTAGACGGAAAGGAAGTGCTGGATCGCGCGCAGATCGGTAACGCCCTCGACCAGAAGAATCTTATCGAATCCAAGTTGCTTGTAGCCAGCGAAACTCAATTGTCCCAGGAATTCCGGGAGCCGCGGGGTTTCCCCGTACGGATGTACCTCGCTGTGCCCGTGCACGATTCTCTGGACCGAGTAGGTACGGTCGGCCTGGGCCAACGCCAGGCCGAGGTTGTGGGTAGCGAAGACGACCCCTTCCGTGCCGTAGGAAGCAAGGCATTGCAGGAAGTCCCGCTGCAAGGACGGGTGCAGGTTCAGCTCGGGCTCGTCGATAAGCAGGAACGGCGGCTTCTTGATAGCCGCGTTCGCAAGGACCATGAAAAATTGGGCGATACCGGAGCCGAGTTCCGGCAGCAGGTAGCTCTGGCCGTCGATGAAGAGTTCGAGCGTTTCGTTGTTATTGGCAGCATTGACCTCAAGGCGGTCGTACCCGAAGATATCGCGGATGGTGTCGGTCAAGCGTCGCGCCGCACGGCGGTGTTCTTGGATGTCACCGGTTTGCCAGGTACGCCACTGGGAGATAAAGGCCTGGCCTGTCTGGATGTCGAAGAACGGCTGCGTGGCCCCGACGTTGATGGCGTTCCTGTACGCGGGGATGTAGAGGCACTGCGTTAACCTCTGGCACACAACGAGGATCGCTGTTAAATCCGCTATATCCTGGCCAGCGTGTCTTAGGCAGGTACTGTTCCCATGCGTGGTGAAACCGATATTACTATTCCTCGGAAGAAGGTTTTCATTGATGTACAGCTTGGCAGACCAGGTCTTCGTGGCCTTTTCAAAGTCAACGACTAATCGAGTTGGGAAAGGGGCCAAAGGTGCTGGCAACTGGCTGGTATCGATTTGGGTGAAGTCGAACTCGATGGTAAGATCGTGCCCATTCCGGTTACAGAATACCTCTGCGTGATCGCGGACGGTACCTGGGAAATTAGCGCCGTTACGCCCGCCCTGGAGGGGGCCGTGAAGGGCGTTGGTGTTCGCCAGCATGCTGAGCAGGCCGCGGAACTCCCAGAAAAACTTGAGTAGGGTGGACTTTCCGGAGTTGTTGGAGCCGACGAGCGCAGTGAACCCCTTCTCTAGCCGGAT
>JBGQLF010000948.1:0-4943 GCA_041499985.1 Gemmataceae bacterium | reverse complement strand
TCCACCAGTTGGTAACGGCGCTCGCCCTGTCCGAAGACGCCTTCCTTCTCGACCCATAGCGCGGCCGGCAGCAGGACGTCCGCCACCTGGGCCGTCTCGCTGTCGGCAACGATTTCCGCCACGACCAGGAAACACTTCTCCATCGCGGCGCGGTAGCGGGCCGATGCGGGCAGCGACTGCGCCGGGTTGGTGCACATGACGAGCGCCGCCTTGACCCGGCCCCCCTCCATGGCGCGGAAGAGCTCGACGGCATCCAGCCCCGGCTTCGGCGAGATGGTTCCCGGCGGGACGCCCCAGAGGTCTTCCACCTCGCGGCGGTGTTTCTCATTGCTCACCTGGCGCCCGTTGGGCAGCGTGTGGGCCAGCGCGCCGGTATCGCGCACACCGCCACAGGCATTGGCCTGGCCCGTCAGGGAGAACGGCGTCGCGCCGGGGCGGCCGATCTGTCCGGTCAGGAGGTGGAGGGCGTTGAGCATGTTGTTGAGGAACGTCGCCTGGGTGCGCTGGTTGATGCCCATGGTCCACAGGGACATGGTGGCCTTGGAGCGAGCGAACCGGAAGGCCGCGTCGCGGATCTCCTGGGCGGCGAGGCCCAGCTCGGCGGCGATGACCTCCGGCCGGTACGGCTCAAGGAAGGCCTGGAACGCGGCGAGGTCCACGGTCTGGCTGCCGTCACTGAAGCGGACGTGCTTGGCGATGAAGTCGCGGTCCAGGAGCCCGTCCGCGCAGATGACCTGCGCCATGGCGTTGAGCAGTAGCAGGTCTGTTCCCGGCACGGGAGCGAGGTGGACGTCCGCGTGCTGGGCGGTCAAGGTCCGCCGCGGGTCGACACAGATAAGGTGGGTCTCCGGGTGCACGCGCCGGCGCCGCTGGATGCGCTCGAACAGGGGCGGGTGGCACTCGAAGGGGTTGGCGCCGATGAGGAAGAAACAATCGGCGTGATCGATGTCTTCGTAGCTGCCGGGGGGTTCGTCCTTGCCGTAGACCTGCACGTAGCCGCTGGCCGCCGACGCCATACATAGGCGCGGATTGCCGTCGACATTGTTGGTGCGGATGCCGGCCTTGAACAGCTTGTTGGCGGTGTAGGATTCCTCGATGAACAGCTGCCCGGAGCCGTAAAACGCCACGGCGTCGGGTCCAAACTCGCGGATGGCGTCGCGAAACTTCTGGGCCACCAGGGACATGGCCTCGTCCCAGGTGGCATCGACCAACTTGCCGTCGCGGCGAATCTTGGGGGTGGTCAGGCGCCCGGGCACGTAGGGGAGTGCGCGGAGCATGGAGCCTTTGACACAGATGACCCCCTTGTTGTGGGCCAGTTCGTCGCCGCGCACATCGGTGATGCGGCCGTCCCGCATGCCGACCTGGATGCCGCAGCCGGTGCCACAAAAGCGGCACACCGACTTGTGCCAGCTGTCGGCATTCCCTCGGGAAACCAGGAGTTCGAGAGCGCCCCAGGTGCCGAGGCCCAGGGCATTCGCCGCGGCCACGCCGCCGACGATGCGCAGCACGTCTCGACGGTTCAGGTTGCTTTCCTCATGTTCTTGGTTCATATCCCACCTCCGGCCCGTTGCGACTGGTACCCTGATGCGAAGTGAATTCGACTCTCGCCCCAGCGAAGGAAATGGTTTCGCATTCCCACGCTGGTGCAGAGGAAAGCCAAGCGCCGATTGTTGGCGATGATGGCCGCGGGCGGCGAACCCTAAGGCAATCTATGCATAGGTAAGCGAGCGTGCAATGGAAAAGTTGATCGTTTAGCCGCGAGCCTCGGGCGAGCGCGGCGGCCGCGCTCGCCCGAGGCTCGCGGCTAAACGATCAGCGAACCGATCAGCAGCAATGGAATCTACTCCGGCACCGTCGTTTCACAGAGACGCCTTGTTATAGTACTCCTTTCCGGGATCCCCCAGCAGATCCGCGATGACCTGCTCATCGGTCGCTCCGCCTTTGAGCAGGCTGCTGAAGTGGGCCAGTCCGGAGGAGTCGGCGGCGCGGCCCAAGAACCGCTGGTAGAAGCTTTGCACGAGAGCCTGCCGGAATTCGTCGCTACTGAAAACCATCGTCGCAACCTGAGCCCGAGTGAGGTTGCCCTGGTTCAGCTGCTGTTCAAACGCCAGCGCCCCCGAATCACTGGCCGGACGCTTCAACGCATCCAGGTACAGGGCATTGACGAAGCCGACGTTGCCGCCGTTGGCGCGGGTCTGGAGGTACTCCGCCGAGCTGACAAAGAGGGCTTGCACCTGCTCGTCCGTCGCCTGTCCAGTGGCTAGCAGATTGACAAACCCGGCAGCCGATGGGGCATCGCCCGCACCTTCCGGCCGGCCGAGCAGGCTGACGTAGAAATTCTGCACCAGGGCGGCGTAATACTCGTGTCCGGGATCGGTTTCAATGCGCAGCACCACCTGATCCAGAGAGGCCCCCTGATCCAGCAGACCGCTCCAGAAAGCCAGACCCCCGGCATCCACGGGCCGCTGCAATAGGTCGTGGTAGAGCTGGGCCACAAAGCGTTGGTTGGCCGTGCCGCGAATGCCACCCGGCAGGAGGGCTCCCTGGACGGTAAAGGTTTGCGTGTTCGAGGTCCCGCCCCCCGAGCCGGGGTTGACGACCGTGACATTCAAGGTGCCCACCTGGGCGAGGAGCGTAGCGGGAAGCGTCGCTTGGAGCTGCGTACTGCTGACAAAAGTCGGAGTCAGAGCCGTGCCGTTCACTTGCACGGTCGCATTACTGGCAAAGTTGGTGCCGAGGATCGTGATCGGCAAGGGGGACTGGACCACCGTCACCGACGGCGGACTGAGGCTGGCAATGGCAGGCACCTGGTTGGGAACTTGCACGTCCGCGCTGAATTCCGAGGTGTTGTTGGCCGAGTCGGTCGCGGTCGCGCTGACAAACTGACCCAGCGCAACGGTGGCCGTGGCGGGGAACGTGAAGGAGGCGGTGCCACTGGCATTGGTGCTGACGCTCGTGAAGCCGAGGAACGTTTGCCCTTCACCATGCGAAACGCCAGTGGTGTCCTTGCCGCCGCCGACGCCGCTGGCAAAGAACTCGATGCGGAAAGTCGTGCTGGGCGTGCTGCTGAGCGTGCCCACGATCGTCGTGCCGCCGCCTGTCGCGGGGGTGACCGAAGTCAATACCGGGAAGTTTTGTAGTAAGTTCGGACCGGTGGTGTGCGTGCCGGAGGTATTGACGGTGACGCCGTCATCCTTGGGGAAGGCGAATTGCGTCACTAAATCGATGCCCAGCAGGAAGCTCGGGTTGCTGCGACCGTTCGAGAAAATGACATTGCCGAGGATGGCATTGCCCGTGTTTTGTTGTCCCGAGACGGAGTTGGGATTGCCGAACACCGCGACACCGCCGGTGCCATTGAACTCCACGGTATTGCCCGCGCCGGCCACCGTGCCGCCGACGAGGTTGTTGGAGACGCCGGGCTCGTTCGCTTGGCCGCTATTGCCCGTTCCCTTGCTGCGCAGCACGACGCCGTGCAAGACGTTGCCCACCGGAGTGGTGCCGTCGGCGCCCACGCCGGAGAAGTTCCCCTGCACGACATTATTCTGCGCGCCGTTGTCCAGCTCGATGCCCGCGGCGTTGAAGCCCACGACGTTGCCGGCTCCTGTCGTCGTGCCGCCGATGGTGTTGCTGTTCCCGCCGTCGACTTCGATGCCGAAGACAAAGTTGCCCGCGGGTGTGCCGGCAGCAGCGCCGCTGGGCCGGATGGCGACGGAGCCGGTGCCGGCCGCATTCACCCCGACATAATTGCCCTGCACCACATTCCCGGTCGCGGGGCTGGTCAACGAGCCGACGATGTGGATGCCGTCCGTGCCGTTGCCCGAAGAGACATTGCGTGCCCCGGGCGTGGTGCCGCCGATGGTGTTATTGGAGGAAGTGTTGACCTGAATGCCATCGACGGCATTGCTCTCGGCCACGGTGCCGGCGGGATTGGTACCGAGGAAGTTGCCGGTGATCGTATTGCCGCCACCGGTCATCACCAAAATCCCATCGCTGGAGAAGCGGTTGATCGCCAACCCGCGAACCGTCGAGCCGCCGGCCGTCAGGGTCAACCCACTGGCGCCAAAGCCAGCACCGGCACCATTCAGCTCGATGAGAATCTTGGCATTGTCGCCGACTGCCAGGGTGTTGGCACTGGCACCGGTCTGGCTGTAGCCGTCGATCGTCACCGGCTTGGTGATCGTCGGCAGGGCACCCAGCCCCGCACTGCCTACCGCGATCGTCTGCACGGCGGTGCCGGTGATATTGAAGTTGATGGTGTCGTTCGTGCCATAGCTGCCCGTTCGGCCCGCCGTCACATCGGCATTGGTATCGGCCCCGGCATTGATCGACGTGATCGCCTCACGCAGCGAGACCACGGCATCGACGGTGACGGCATCGATCGTGGAGGTCACCGTGATCGTCGCTGGCACCAGGCGATTTTCCAGATACTCGATTTGTGGTGTGCAGGTACGGGGACGTGAGCCGTTCCGAGAAGAGAGCCTCGATGCTTGACGCGGTCCTCTGTTCGCCTTACGCCAGCCGGAGAGAAACATGGCAGTACTCCTCATTGACCACTCCTTACCTAGAAATGCCCCGGGCTCCACCCGTACACAGCGCACACCTTTGCATGGGCAGCTTCAAGACTCCAGCGGGCAGATCGTCGTTGGCCGGAGGGATCATGTCTGCCGACCTTCCGAGGGGCGACAAGGGCCAGGGAGAGCTGTTATTCTGTACATATGTCCATATAACGAAAACCAATTCACAACTCTCCTGTGACGATCGCCCTTAAAGATGAGAGCCGGACGCAGAGAAAGCAATCAAAATGTCTGTCGCATTTAGACTATCTTACGCTTCTTGCCTGCTTTGCCAGGCTGAAATGTTCAGGATTCCCCGAGAATGGCGGGCGAGCCAGGTGATCCCGCCGATGGCGGAGATGGGCCTGTTCGGGATGCAGATCCCCGAGG
>JBGQLF010000947.1:0-4944 GCA_041499985.1 Gemmataceae bacterium | reverse complement strand
CGGGGATGAACGACAGCGCCGCGGCGAGCGAAGCGGCCGAGAGTGCCCAGAACCTGTTGGCCCAGCTCCAAACCGACGTGGAACAGTACGTGGCCCTGCGGCTGGCGGCGGCGGTGCTGCGGGAGGCCATCGAGCGCTACCGCAAAAAGAACCAGGGATCGGTGCTGGCACGGGCCGGCCGATTGTTCGCTGATCTGACCGTCGGTTCCTTCGAGAGCCTACAGATTGACTATGACGAGGCTGGCGAGCCCATTCTCATCGGCGTTCGCAGCGGCGACCGGGAGGCAGTGGGTGTTACCGGCATGAGCGACGGTTCCTGCGATCAGTTGTACCTGGCCCTACGGCTGGCCAGCCTGGAGGCCTACTTGCAAACCCACGAGCCCATCCCGTTCATCGTGGACGACATCCTGCTTAACTTCGACAATACTCGGGCCGTGGCCGCGCTCAAGGCACTGGCGGAACTGTCCCGGCGCACGCAAGTCATCTTCTTCACCCACCATGAACACCTGGTCGAGATGGCCAGGAAATGCCTGGAAAGCGACCTGTTGTTTACGCACCGGCTGCCAGGCGGAGCACGGAGGACAGCCGGCCAGCGGAATGCTCAAGGTGGGGGGCAAGCGGCGACGGGTTAGCCGATTTTTCCCAGGTGGATACTACCTGGGCGTTTCTCGAAGCGCTGTCTGCCTGGAGTCCCGCAACGAAGACCTCGCGGCGCTCATGCGGCGCATGAGGATCTGCGAGGAGGGCGGCACGGGCATCGACAAGGTGATCGAGGCGGTCGAGATGTTCCAACTACCTGCCCCCGACTTCACGGCGATCACGACCATGCAGCCGGGATTCACGAAGGCGGCCTTGTTCGCCCATCGGAAGCTCACCGACATGGACTCCAAGGACCGCATCCGAGCCTGCTACCAGCACGCCTGCTTGCGCTTCGTTTCCGGGAGCCGGATGACAAATCCTTCGCTGCGGCAGAGGTTTGCCATCAAGCCGGGGAACGCTGCCCAGGCGTCTCGGCTCATCCGGGAGGCGCTGAAGGCCGGGGTCATCAAGCTGTACGACCCCGATGTGCGGGATCGGGACCGGAGCTATCTTCCTTTTTGGACCTGAGTCAAGTTGACGGCATGTTGACTGGAGGGACACAAGGGACCCATCCAGGCCGAGGGCACTTGCCCGAACAGATGATTTTCCAAGGACTTCCGGCAACGGCTTTCTGGAGGCTCAACTTGACGGCAAGTTGACGCCCGGAGGCGCACAGAGACCCCAGCCCTCTTCCCCGACCCGGCCCAGGCCCGGGCGCGGCGACTAAATCTAAGGCGGGTCGGGCGTTACCAGGCCGGTACTGCGCGTATACCAGCGACCGCGTTCGCCGCGAACCCAGCGTTCCTTGAACGTCCGGCGCTGATCCGCCTGGTCTTCCCAAATGACGCCCACCAGCGCAAAGTCCCGATTGCCGTACTGACGCGTCTGCTCGTTCAGGTGCAGCTGGAGAGGATCGATCGCGCAGATGGTTACGGCACCGCACCACTGCCGGAAGCGCTCCAGCGAGGAGACGTACTGATAGCGGGTGACCGAGGACGGGATGGCACGTAACGTCGGATCCAGCATCTGATAACACTTCTCGAACTCGCCACCGTTCAAGTGCTCATAGAATTGCCGGATGCGCCGTCGCAAGCTGGCGGCAAGGCGGGTTTCTGCTGTCTTTGGCGTCATGGCTGGTGTGAGGAAAGGTGCGGATTGAACCATTGGCCGGTGTCGGGATCCTGATCGGCACGGATCTTGACTCGTGAGCCGTCGGGTCTTTCCTAAATAAAGTACCAGCGTCGCCAGCCGGGCCGGTGATTGGGAGGACCCTGCGTCTTGCCACCGTCCCGCGGCTGGCCGCGGAGCACCCAATTCCAGGGCGCGTCCTCCGGATCTAACCCACTCGCCGGATCGGTGGGATCCAGGCCGTCCAGAGGGTCTGGCCATAACTGCATGGGAGAATCCCTTCCCCGAAACGACCTTCTTACTTAACACTGAATCAGGACTTCTGTCTACTCGATCTTCTCCGCAACGTTCGGGTTCCCGTGGTCGAGCCTGCGGTGCTCAGCAAACTGGTTTCACAGATCACAAGGATAACCCAGCAGCGATCCGGCTCCCTCTTGCTCAATAAGAACATTCCGAAGGAAAAACCTTGCCAATGAAAGCGTTGCGTGAAGTGTCCCCACAGTCCTTTTCATGGTGGCTAGCTGCAAGGTATAATGCTTGCAGTCTGCTGTGCTGCGTTGGGGAGCACAAGGAATCTGCCGTGAATCACATTAACCTTGATGCGCAGGGGGAGGCCGTCAAGCAGTTCTTCCTCTCTCTGCCTGTGGATCCCGAAGGGGCGGTCGTGGAATTGAATGGGCACCCCGTTGCCCGCTTGTTGCCAATCCCTGCACGCGGGAAGGGCGATAGGGATGAAGCGCGGACCTGGACGTCCCAGAAGAATGCCACGCGGTGTGCTCTCATCGACAAGGAGATCGACAGCACGCTGACGCCGGACGAAGCCGAGGAACTGGAGATGCTCCAGCGGCAGATGCTTCGGCACCGGCGCCAGGTGGCGCCCCTCCCGCTGGAAGACGCCCGGCGGTTGCATCAAGAGCTGCTCGCGAAAGCCGAGGCCGCGCAGAGAACATGACACCCTTCACGTATCCCGCAGCGCCTCACCCCCGCCGGCACGGACCGCAAGGCTACGCCCATTACGCAAGCTACCGACCGTGGCTGCGGGACGAGTTCAGCTATCGCTGTATCTACTGCCTTCTTCGGGAGCAATGGGGCCGAGTCCGTGGAGCCTTCGACCTCGATCATTTCCTACCAGCCGCGCACTATCCAGAACAAAGGCAGACGTACGACATCTTGCTCTACTCCTGCGCCACCTGCAATGAGGCCAAGGGAGACGACGTCCTTCCTGACCCTTGCCAGGTTCTCGTCGGGGGCGACGTGCAAGTCCAGGACGACGGCGTGCTGGAGGCACGCACGCGCGCGGCGCGGCGGCTCGTCCGGAAGCTTGGGCTCGACGATCGCGAGGCACAGGAATTCCGGCTACTGTGGATCGGGATCATCGCACTGGCGGAGCGGTACGACCCGGCCCTCTACCGCCGCCTCCTGGCCTACCCGAAGGATCTGCCCAACCTCACACGCCTGCGGCCGCCAGGCGGGAACACCCGGCCGGAGGGGATAGAGGAATCGGCCTACGTCAAAAGGCAAAACGGCAGCCTGCCAGCGACGTACTAGCGCCGGCAGCGACCTCTCGGCCGCTGCGCGTCGTTGCGCCTGGCCGGGACACCACAACAGGAACATTCCGAAGGAAAAGCTTGCCAATGAAAGCGTTGCGTGAAATGTCCCCAGGCCCCCGCGTGAAGTGTCCCCAGGCCCCCGCGAAGGAAAACCTTGCCAATGAAAGCGTTGCGTGAAGTGTCCCCAGGCCCCCGTCTGCCGCAGCCACGAGTCGTCGGGCAGGGGTTGCTGACGTTTCAGCAGCCACGAAGGGACTGGCTGCATACCCGTGTACCTTGGAGCACTGTACCACAAAAGGTGGACCATGAAAGGACCGGAAGGCCATCCGAACAGGGACGCAGCTCATGCCGAAATGAACTGCGTCCCATTTCTCTCCCGCACGCCGGCCATGGCGGCAGGGTTGGCCGATCATGTCTGGACCCTCCAGGAGTGGTTGACCTACCCCGCCAAACCTTGTTAGCTACCCTCGCCCACTACCCCTTTCTGCGCGGCTCACGGATTTGCGAACTTTAGCCATCCGTCTCCCTTCCACGTGTACGCCACGGGGTTGGGTCCGAGCACAAAAGGCTCCGTAATCGCAATCATGATAAAGCTGCCGTCGACAACCTTCGCGAATCGCCCTGTGCTCGCCCCAAGGACTGGGTTGAATTCGGCAGTAAAAACCGCAATGAATTTCCCACCCGCTGCTGGGACCAGCACCACGTTACCTGGTGCCGCTGCACCGAAATCGGTACGGCCGTAATGGAAGGCCAACTTGTCCCCATTGGCGGCAGTGAACACGCAGGGCACCGTACTGGAAAAATCTGCGCTTGTCGGACTGGTGAACTCCAACAATTGAAATTTTCCCTCAGCATAGTATTGACCTAACTTTGTGGCGTTGCCGATAGCGAAGTGAAACACTGGCGTATCGACCAGGAGCGGAACATAGTCTACGATTCCCCCACCCGTGACCTTAAAGGGTTCGACCTGCGCTTTCGCCTCGTGACACGCCAAGGTGAGAACCGCTACCAGAGCGGTCAGTGGAACCACGACCGTGTTCAGTCGAGAGTTGCGAAACATGACGGATCTCCAGGTCCGCAGTTGTTCAAGGGCCAACTTCTCGCCGCGCGGACCAAGCGGCGACTTGGGCCAACCATGATCTCCAAAAGGCAAGACCGGAGTCGCGGTCAGGCGTTGGGTCAATACGACATCGTCCCCTGAATATCTACATGGACGGCACCGGTTTTGGGGTCTATCGAGATAACGAAGTCTCCAACTCCGGTAACCCCCTGAAACCGACCCGTGCCGCCTGTAAACGTGACGGTTCCCGTCGTCGGCGACGAGAAGGTGGCGAAGCCAAGGACGGTGTCGCCGTTGGCCGCGTACTTCGTGAAGGTCAGGTCGGGATAAACCACCGCGACAATGCGGCCGAGATGGGTCATCGTTCCCGCGTAGGTATTCACCCCACTCACCGAAGAAACCAGCGTGAGGCTTTCCGTGAATGGCAGCGCGGGCTTTTGCGCGGCCACGTCCGCGACCTGAAGCCCGAGCAGGGCGAGCGTTGCCAATGCCATTACGACCTTCCGGGAGTTACTGCTGCGTGAGCGAAACAAGTAGCACTTCATTGTGGCACCTCTCGAGTCTGCGAAACGTAGAGAAAGCTGTGGACCCGGCGAGCAGACCCATCGCCAAGGCAAGCTACCGTTG
>JBGQLF010000946.1:0-4952 GCA_041499985.1 Gemmataceae bacterium | reverse complement strand
TTCACAAAAACAAGTCTCTTGGCCCATCGCGTCATGGTTGCCTACCTCCCTTACTCTGCCCGTTCGCGCGCCCGAATCTGCTTTTCCAATTGCTGATTCTCTGCCACGGCTTGCCCCACCGCTCGCTGGGCCTGGAAATACACCTGTTCCAGCCGAGCCTGCTCCTTCAGTGCCTCCTGGGTTGCGGTCTTGGCCGCGGCAATTCGTGCCTCCAACTCCTTGACATCGTTGAGGCGCGCATTGACGAACTCTTGATGTTTGGCCTTCTCCGCGAGATATTGATCCAGCGACCCCTTCAAGTCGGCGACTCGATCCGACAGCACTAGCACGCGCTGCACCATCGGCTTGTGCTGGATCACAAAGCTGGTCCGATCCTCGACCATTGCGTGCTCGACGAATCGGGCCATCTCGCGTAGCGCTTGCGCCTGGCCCTCGACAAGGCGGGCGTAGGTCTCCAGCCCAACGACGGCGAGGACGCGCGGGTGATCCTGGTCGTCACTCGAATTGAAAAGCAGGTGAGCGATCGCCAGCCGGCGCTGGTCGCCATCCAAGGGCTTGTCCTGGGC
The DNA here is from genome assembly GCA_041499985.1 of Gemmataceae bacterium. Lineage (GTDB taxonomy): Bacteria > Planctomycetota > Planctomycetia > Gemmatales > Gemmataceae > JBGQLF01. Next base: position 4,386 of record JBGQLF010000946.1, on the reverse strand, counting down.
ATCCTTGCCATCGAGAGCTCCCTTGAACGCGCTCTGGAAGAGGTCTTCCAGCTTGTCGGGCTTGGCGGTGTCCAATGCATCACGCTCTCCGCCGGTCCGGACGAGTGGCCGCAGGATCTTACGCAGCTTCTCCGCGCGCGCAGCCTCATTAGCGGCGTCGATGGCGTCAATTTGGCCTCGCAAGTCGCGCTGTTTGCGCTGGACCTCCTCGACCTGCGTTTTGACGGGCTGGCCGCCAGCGTTCTCGAAGATCTTGTTGAGCGTAGCATCGCCCAGCTGCGCGACAGTGGGAACGCCATCCGCATCCGTGTCCTTGTCGTCGATCGGCAAGCCATGCAACACCAGATCGTGCCGGAACACGGCGTAGGACCAGGCCTGCCGCTGGCCCCAATCGAGGGCGGCCAGGCAAACGAGGCCAAGGGCCGCGAACACATTCAGGATGGCGAGAACTTTACCGAGTGTAGACATAAGGGAATCCGCCACAAACCAGTCTCGACGGGAGCTGTCCTGTTCCGCTGTGATAGGATTGTTACCGATCTGTTCACCGATGCCAACAAAAATACCTTAGCGTGGCAAGACTTATCGGAAAACGGAACCAAGAACACGTAGTTTACGCAAGCTGAGCAGAACACCGTGTGTAACCGACTTACCGATTCCTTCAGGAAATGACTCCGGTGCCGGCCGGTTTTCCGAGTTCCGTAATTTTTGCCGAGCTTTCGCCCCCATTGCAACATACAATTCCACCGAGCCTCCTCCTTCGTCGGTTGCTCTGCGCCCCGTGGTGCGCCGGGAAGAGCGGACTACGGACCCAGGATACCGGACCCAAGGGCACATGCGATGGCGTTGGACACCTCCAAGCCGGCATTGCAGACCGTCGGCAATTATGAACTGCTCGAAAAGATTGCCGAAGGAGGCATGGGGACGGTCTACAAAGGCCGCCATCGCGAGACCGGACAGATCGTCGCCATCAAGATCGTACCGCCGCACCTGACGGGCAACACGGTGATGCTGAAGCGCTTCGAAAAGGAATTCCGCGCCGCCAGCCAGCTCAACCATCCCAATGTGGTCCGCGCCCTGGATTACGGCACTAACGGTAGTACGCCGTTTCTCGTCATGGAGTTCGTCGACGGCGAATCGCTCGGCCAAAAGATCGAGCGCGATGGCCGCTTGAACGAGGCGGAAGCGCTCCGCATCATTGTCCAGGTGGCCCAGGGACTGCATCGGGCCCACAAGCAGGGCATGATCCATCGCGACGTCAAGCCGGACAATGTTCTAGTGACGCCGGATGGTCAGGCCAAGCTCGCCGACCTGGGCCTGGTCAAGGAGGTGGAAGCCGACCTCAACCTGACTCGTACGGGACGCGGCCTGGGGACGCCGCACTTCATGGCGCCCGAACAGTTTCGCAATGCGAAAAATGCCGATGTCCGCTGCGACATTTACTCCTTGGGCGCCACTCTCTACATGATGGTGACCGGCGAACTGCCGTTCAAGTCGTGCGGGCCTCTCGATGCCTGGATGAAGAAGATCAACAACGAGCTGATGGCGCCGCGCGATCTGGTCCCGGACCTGTCGGAGCGGCTCGACTGGGCTATTCGGCGGGCCATGAGCGCCGATCCCGAGCAGCGTCCGACCACGTGTCGCGAGTTCGTCGAAGATCTGACCGGGCGCAGCACCCGCAAATTGACGCCGCCGGAGGGCTCCGAGGTTAACCCGGACGTCTGGTACCTGGTGTACGACGATGAAGAAGGGGCCACGCACAAGGTCAAGGGGACCACGTCGGGCATTCGCCGTTCGCTGAAGGAACAACTCCTGGGAGAGGCCACGCACGTGCGCGCCAGTCGTGTCAAGGAAGGCAGCTTCGAGTTGCTGCGGAGCTTTCCGGAGTTTCGCGATCTGGTGATCACGCCGGCCCCGCTCAATCCGGTTCGCGCCACCGGCGCCACGCCCACGACCCCGGTGCGCACGCCGCCGCGCAGCAAGACGGACTCGCCTGTCGTTACTCCGGATGCCACCGAGCCCTGGTCGCCGCCTATCGAAGACAGTGACGCGATCCCGCATATCCAGTTCGAGACCGCAAGGCAAAGTGCCGGGAATCCGGAATGGTTGAAATGGCTGGCGCTGTTGCTCATTGCCGTGGTGACGGCGGTGGTGGCATTCTTCTTGCTGCCGAAGAGCAAATAGGGGCTCAACAGCGGACTCCAGGGATCGAGAAGACAGCGGCCCAAGCGCTGCCGGACGGGAAGGCCGACTTGTAACAGGCGGTCCGTATCCATTCGACTTTGAGTGCCGGATCAACCCCTTCAGTCCAGTTTCTCGAGCCCAATCCATGCACGGGAGAAGGCCGTAACACTCCTCCAGAGTCTAGTTATCCTTTGTCTTCAGAAGGGACTGCATCTCGGGACGATGGCGAATGGCCCCGAGGTCAGGATCCGAGGCGATCTTCGTCTGGCCATAGCCGCTGGCCAACGCTTTGCGCAGGAAAGCAATCGCCTGATCGGCGGCACTCTGAGCTGGGGACCCGCTCGACGCCTTTTCCGCCGCTCGGGCAGCAACGCAAGCGGCAGCATACAGTGTGGCCCCATCCCCAGGCCCCTTCGCTAGGCACCAGTTCATGTCCTTGGCAGCTGCCTCGAAATCCCCGCCGCGCGCCAAGAGCACCGCACGAAAACGGCGTGCCTCGAGAAAATCGGGCGCGGCATCCAGGGCGCGATCAAAGAGACCCAGAGCCGCCTTTTCACTCCCCCGTTCGACCAGAAGCATGGCACGGCCGTAGAGTGCTTGTGGGTTGTCGGGGCGCTGTCGCAGTATCTCCGTGAATATCTCTTCGGCTTTTCCCGGCAAGCGGCCTGCAACCGCAAACGCATAGGCACAACGAACGCCGATCCAGGCATCCGCCGAGGCCTGGTCCGCCAACTCGAGCGCTTGGTGGAAGGCCGCATCCGCTTCTCCGGTTTTGCCCAACTTCTCCAGAGCTACCCCAAGCCCGGCGTGGAGGGAGGCACTCGAACCCCCCAGGTCCAGCGCCCTTTGCAGATCCGTCCGCGCCTGCTCGTAGGTTTGGAGCTCCAGGTAAGCGATCCCGCGGTTCAGGTAGGCCAGGAAGAAACCCGGGTCGCACTCCAAGGCGGCCGTGTAGTCGGCAATGGCCCGAGCTTTCTCACCCAGCTTGTTGAGTGCCGCGCCCCGGTTGAAATGGCCCCAGGCAAACTCGGGCCACAAACCAATGCACACCCCGAAATCACCGGCCGCCAAAGCCGGTTTGCCCATCTCCAAGTGGCAAATGCCTCTTTGAAAGACCGACCAGTAATGGCGGGGATTCAAACGGAGGGCGTGTTCCAGTTCCTCGACGGCCTCCGCGTAACGCCGGTTCCGGGCGTACGTGGTGGCCAGCAAGTAGTGGTCGCTCGCGCTCGTCGGCCGAAGCTGCTGCGCCTGCGTGCGGGCGGCGGAGGCACCGGCCTCATCACCCAGCTGCCGCAGGTAGAGGGCCCGGTCCTCGTAGAGCGCCTGGGACGGCGCCAGCGCCTCAATCGCCTCAGCCCGGTCCAGCAAAGACAGGGAGTCCTTCAAGCCCGCCTTGTTCCCCGCCGCGATCCGGGCGCGGGCCCAGGCCAGCATCAGCAAGAGTTCACGAGTCGTGGCGGCCACCTGCTGGCGATCGTCCGCTTCCAGATGGTGCCAGTCGGGGGGCTGCCGCCACGGGTCAGGCTCCAAGATCCCGTACAAGGCTAGTGTCTTCTCACAAACTGCCAACCCCTCGCGGAGGTGATCGTGCAAATCGGTCGTCGTGTTGACGAGGCAGAGCGCGCGCCGTGCGCCCTCGACATAAGCGCGCAAGCGATCCTGGGCTTGAACGACCAGGAGCTGCGCGCGCGTCTTGGCCAGGTGCCCCTGAATGGCAAGCGTGCTCCCGCCCAAGGCGACGAGGAGGAGGACAAACGTCGCGGCCACCGAACTGGACGACGTGAGGCCCGGATGACGCCGCACCCACTTGCGGACCCGCTCCACGCGGCTCAGCTCAGGGGCATATTTGAGGGGGCGATCGTCCAAAAAACAGCGCAAATCTTCGGCTAGGTGTTCCGCTCGCTGATAGCGCTTGCTGGGATCGGGGTCCAGGCACTTGCGACCAATGCTATCGAGGCTCCAGGGCACATCCGAACGGTGTTGCCGCAGCGAGGGACGGGTGCAGCTCCGCTCCACGGCCATGGTTTGGATGAGCAGGGGCAGGACGGAATAGCTGCCGCTGTGATCGAAGGGGCTGCATCCGGCCAGCATCTCGTAGAGGACCATTCCCAGCGAATAGATGTCGGCGGGCCGGGCCACTTGACGCACCAGGGCAGGATCGCGGCTGGCCAGGGCTTGGAGGTGTTCCGGCGACATGTAGGC
>JBGQLF010000945.1:0-4952 GCA_041499985.1 Gemmataceae bacterium | reverse complement strand
TGCTGGTACCCAGAACACAGCCGATCTGAACCATGCCGGAAATGGCACAGCACCGACTACCCGGTTGCTACTTGCTGGCTACAGGAATTCACCCATCCTGGTCGATGGGACTCGGTACCGGCGCCCCCATCGCTCTCCGTAGAGCGAGACTCTCCTACCTTTAGCAAGAAGCGCCAAGAACTGCCGCACAGGGGCGAATAACAACAAGTACTAGACCTGACCAAAGAGAAACGAGCCAACGATGCACACCAAAGAACTTCTCCGACGCTATGCGCAGGGCGAGCGCCATTTTCCGGGGACCGACCTACATCGAGCCGACTTGACCGAGGCCGTCTTAGCCGAGGCGGTACTGGTTGAGGCGAACCTCGACGGAGCCGACCTGCACGGGGCCGACCTCCGTGGAGCCGACTTGCGCAGGGCCAGCCTGGCGGGAGCCGTGCTGATCGGAGCCGATCTTTCGGGTGCCGATCTCTCCGGGGCGGATTTGCACGGAGCCGACCTGCACCGGGCGAACTTACGGGAGGCCAACCTGGGGGGAGCGGACTTGCACGGCACCGACCTCACGAGAGCCGATCTGCACGGGGCGATCCTTCGGGAGGCGGATCTGCAAGGGGCCATCCTGAGTGCGGACCTCACCGGAGCCGACTTACGCCGGGCAGACTTGACCGAGGCCGATTTGACGGGGGCGATCCTCACGAGAACCCATTTCGATTAGCGAGTCTCCTCCGGACCGGCTGGTAGCACCGGAGCAGTACCCCTTGTGTGAAGCCTCTTTCGGCTTTGGCAAACATTGCGACGGAACCGTGGAGATCGAGGAGAAAGCGAAGGAAGTGGTGGTGCGAACGCTGATGAGGAAACTGGAGGCGCCAATGAAGCGAACATCAAGGCAGCGACCGTTATCCCAGCAACGGGCCAGCATCCGGCGAGAGGTTGCTCGTCTGGAAGAGATTCCGAATGTCGGTCCCGCTGTCGCCGGTGATCTGCGCCGGCTGGGGATCCAGTTGCCCGTCGATCTGCTGGGGCGTGACCCGTATGCGATGTATGACGACCTGTGCCGCATTACCGGCCAGCGCCATGATCCGTGCCTGCTGGACACGTTCATCGCCGCCGTCCGGTTCATGGCGGGTGAACCGAAGCGGCCGTGGTGGAAGTACACGGCGGAACGGAAACGGGAACTGGCGGCACGCAGCGCTAGTAGCCAGTGACCCTACCTGGCGCAGCAACTCCTTACGGAGCCTTCCTAGGCCACTCCTGTTCAGCCAAAGTCGGGTAGTCTGTGTAGCCGTGATCGTCTCCGCCGTAGAACGTCCGCACGTCCCAGGGGTTCAAGGGAGCGTCGAGCCGAGACCTCTCCACGAGGTCGGGATTGGAGATGAACGGCCTGGCATAGACAACGGCATCGGCCCGGCCCGCCGCTATCGCCGCCTCTCCCGTTATCTTGTTGAACCCGCCGACTGCCAGCAGCGTGCCGGCGTACACCGGACGGAGAAGGTCGATGGGGTTGAACGGCGGGGCAGTCCCTCGCCCGTAACCGCTGTCGTAGCCGACGTGAAGATAGGTCAGGCCCAGCGGGTTCAGACACCGGACGAGGTAGGTGTACGTCTCGGCAGGGTCGTCGTCGAAGGTGTCGTTGACCGTGAAGCCGGGAGCAATCTTGATGCCGACCCGATCCGCACCCCGCACGCCGCAGAGCGCCTCGATCACTTCCAAGGTAAAGCGGGTTCGCTTCTCCAGCGAACCTCCGTAGGCGTCGGTACGGCGGTTCGACCCCGTTACCTGAAACTGGTTGGGAAGGTAGCCGGTCGCCGCATGGAGTTCCACGCCATCGAAGCCCGCCGTGATCGACAACTCCGCTGCCCGGCGATACTCTTCGATGACAGCGGGGATTTCCTCTGTTTCCAGGGGGCGGGGCGTCTCGAACGGCTCTTTCCCGCCGAAGGTGTGAACCTGCCCGGAGACGGCGATGGCCGAAGGTGCGACGGGCAAGGCGTGGTTCGGCAGCAGCGACGAGTTATCGGGCGTGACAGAGCAAGCGAAGCTGAAACAAGTGGCCGCGCTGGTTCCATCGCCCCAACGAAATGGCCGCAGGGGCTAGACGAGGTGCCTTCCTGTGAGCGGGTTGTCCTGCACGTTGGTTCTGTTAGAAACCGCGTAATGGACTTCCACCAGGCTCTTCAAGCCCACCTTACCGTTCGCGTCCACGGGAGCCACCTCGAGCTGATTGGTTCCCGCGCGCAGCTTCCACGCGAACGGCTGCTGTACCTCGTTCACCTCCACGCCATCGACCGCCACCCGATAGCGCTGAAAGAAGGGCATGCTCTGACCAAACTGTACCAGGAGCGTGCCTTCCTGATCCTTCACCAACTCCAGCGTCGCCTGGTCCAGCGTCCAGTAAAAATCCCGTAGCCGGGTGTACCACGCATTCACTTTCCTGGTTCCCTCCTTTCTGGGCGGCGTCTTCGCGTCCACCCAGAACGGGTAGCCATCCGCCAGCAGGCGTGCCGGTCCCCCGAAATGCTGCGAGGCGTTCTCGGGATGAGAGTGAAAATCGTTCCGCGGCGTCAGTTGCACAAACCCAGCCGCCATGTACCCGTGGTTCCAGCCCCAATCATAATCGCGCGGCATCGGCGCGCCATACCGGTATGGCCCGATGCGGCAGCCCACGTGCGCTTGTCCCCCGACCTGCTGTACCCGAGCCTTGACCGCCTCATTGTTGTCGCCTTGACTCCACCAATGCATGTCTTCGCCTTCCTTCAGGAACTTCTCAGCCACCACCCGGTGCAGCTCGATCACATTCAGGGGTTCCTTCGTCTCCTTGTCGAAATAGTAGCTGGTGAGCGAAGGGTCGAAATAGACCCATTTCCCCAAACTCGGCACCCAGATTTCCGTCACTTCGTGTCCCATGTCCCGAAAGCCCTCGATGGCCCAATGGCGGGCGTGATACCCCAGGGCCGTGGCGGCCGTGATCAGGACTTCCGCATAGCTCATGCAGTGCCCCTTGACGAGGAGCTTTCCCTGGGGGGTGATCTCACCGACCTGCTCGATGTCCCAGGGATACGGTCGGCCTTGGCGTGTCCAGGTGTCGTTGCGCAGGTTGGTACCCGAGCCAACCCAATCCAACAGCCGAACCAACTTCTCGAAGTCGTCGCGCCCGTCGGCCACCACCGCATCAAGCTTGGCCGCTTGGCGAAACCGGGAGAGCTTCGGCTGGTTCGGCCGTTCGTAATGAAACTCCAGGGGGCTGCGCACGATCTTTTGGACGTCCTGCCTCTGGAGGGTGAGTTTTCCCTTCCAGGAATCCGCCACCGCAACGGTGGGCTTCAGGGTGATGCCGGTGAAAGCCGGCTGCTTGTCGGGAACTGTCCCGCGGAGCGTCATCCGCAGTTGCAGATAACGGCCGGCAATCGGGCGAACAGTCCCTGGGAAGCTCCCCAGACGCCCCCACGGCGACCAGCCAGACTCGCTGAACCGGTTCGGACTGCTCCGGGTCTCGACCTCCAGAGTAGTACCGGGCGGCAGGTTTGCGGTGACTGCGACGGCCACACTTTCGACCGTTGCCGCGAGTCCTATGCCCCCTTCACAGGGTCCCAGGTTGATGGGGTCGGTCACCACAACCCCGTACCGCTCACTGCCAACTTGCAACACACGCGGGTCCAGCGCCAGCCGGGTGCCTACTTCTTGGAGGACCACGTTGCGGGCCTCGAACCCCTCATAGAGTTCCTGAGGCTTCAGCTCGATCTCCTTTGGGAAAGCCCCACCGGCCAGCAAGGGCATCGCCAGGAACGCTACCATCCACCCCATTGGGAGAAGCCGGACCGAGGAACGCCGCTTCCGCTTCTGGGACTCGCGGAGTTGGTGGCGCGCTCCCGCCGCCTCTGGCGGATGGCCACCATGCGTCCGCAACATCTGGAACCCCAAGGGGGTGATGCGGGCTGAGTGCTGGTCCAAGTCGGTGGCGTCCACGCCCATATCTCCTCTCCGACTGCGCAGGGGATGAATCTGGCCCGCTCCCATTGTATCCACTGCCATGGATCAGCTCCTTCTTTATCTACTTGCTTGTACGCGTCCCGGTGGCAAGACGCACAAGCCGCACCGAGGCGTTCATATCGGCCGTCTCGCCTGGTCAGCGCGCCTTCGCGTCGCAACGATATCTCCCGCCAGGGCAATGCACGCCGACTGGATCACGGCCCCGGCTCGCTGCCAACGACCAAGTTGCCTACCCTGGGAGAATCATCGTTACCCTTCCTGCCCGGGCTGCCTTCACAAGAACCGATGTTTGCTTAAAGGGGCCTTAACGCGAACAAACTGCCAAGCCCGCCGGCCTCGCGGTCCTAGCGTGCCAGGTCGGCCCTCGGCGGCTGAATGAAGAACGACTCCGGGGCGACGGGAATCGATCCCAACCGACTCAGGCAACCCGGTATCGGCATCCACTCGCTGCGCGAGACCGGCATCAATGACGCCATCTGCAACAGGGCCCAGATGCAACAGGCGCGAAGATTCGCGGGGCACAGCGACATCCGCACCACGGAGTTGTATTTTGTGCGCAAGGAGGAAGACGGCGAAATGGCGGCGCGACGGATCCAGATTCGCCTGACGGGAAGGAAGGATTGAATTGCACCTTTTCGGACGTCGTTACCCGCGCTGGGGACCGCTGCATCCTTAGGTCGTGCAAAATCGGGGTTTTTCAGGGTCAAAACGTGCAGAAACAGCCGGTTTTTCCTAGGTTTGCACGACAGTAGGTACATCATGTCCTGCGGCATGGCAAGGGGTAGAAGCGGACAGGCAGGCGTTCCACCAAAATGTTCGCCCGGTTTTCTCTTGATATGTCCTTTCCGGGAAGGGACCATGCAGCTAGTTCTCCGGGGGCAACCTTTCCTAGGAGTCCGTCCGAGAATTAGCCGACACTCCCCCTTTGGCCTCTCGAAGATTTCCTTTGGCCCCTCGGATTCGTC
>JBGQLF010000944.1:0-4955 GCA_041499985.1 Gemmataceae bacterium | reverse complement strand
AATTAAAAGTAAAACGACATATCGACATCATACAAGAGTTCAAACACGTTGTAAAACAAAATCATTGCCGTCGAGCAATGTTCCTTCGGGAGCACCGCCGTGTCGATCACGGGGTCCATCACCAGGGCGTAGGTGAGAATCACCACATCACACGGCGGGATGTCCTTGCGGAGGACCAAAATGAGCTGGTCTTCCCGCTGGGCCAGGCTCCAGACGTCCGCATCGTGCAGGAGGAGCTCATCCAGGAAGTAGCGCAGGTGTTGCGGCAGCTTGGGCCGAAGGCGCTGGAGCTGCTGCTCGTACTGTTCCACGGCATCTTCCCAGAGGCGATCCACTTCTTCTTGCATATCCGCGTCCGGGGACTGACCACGGACATGCAGTTCGGGAGTAAAGTACTTCATGACTGCCTCCTCCCCTTGCGCTTTTCCGTTTCGTAAAAGGCATGGCTCAAGTGTACCAGCTGCCTATTCCAGGTTCAGAGGAAAACCGATTTACGCGCGCAATCTGGAAAAATCGTTACCCCAGGAGCGCCAACAGGTTGGCACATTCCTGCTCGATTTCCTGGGGAAAACGACGATATAATGAACAAAGGTCAGTGTACTGATTGGCGGGGGAGCGCATTTTGAGCAGCCGAGCCTTCGAGTACGCGGATTACCACCGGACCGTCATCGGGTTCCATGGCACGACTTCGGAGGCGGCGGACCGGCTGGTGGCTGGGGAGCCCTTTCGGGACAGCGACAACGCGGATGACTGGTTTGGCAAAGGGATGTACTTCTGGGAGTATGCGCCGAAGCAGGCGTGGTGGTGGGCTCGGAAGTTCAAGAAGTTCCGCCACCCCGCCGCCATCGGAGCGATCATCCGGCTGGGGAACTGCTTTGACCTGCTCGACCCGAGTAACGTGAGGAATCTGAGAGATTTCCACGACCAGATGGTAGCGAGGTTTCAAGCCGAAGGAATCGAGGTCCCCGAAAATACTCGCCACCGCAGGAATCTCGACTGTGCGATTTTCAACTACTTCTATCAGAAGGCCGAACAGGCGAAAAGAGCCATTGATTCGGCCAGGGCAGTGTATGTCCCCACGGATTTCAAGAAGCGAGTCTGGCCCGGGAGCTGGATTTATGAAGAAGCACACATCCAAATCTGCGTCCGCAACTCCAACAACATCCTCGCGGTCTGGCACGTCCGTCCAGACGGCCGCTACGGGAAACAGCCAGCCGAAGCGCAAGCCCAGGCGGAAGGGTAAGTTTGCCTACGTCGTGGCGCAGCTGGATGGGATGAGCGCGCAGGAGTTTCGTGACTCCTTGGTCGCGGCGGGCATCCTCAGTAGCGAAGGGAAGCTCACGAAAAAATACCAAGCGAAGAAACGCTAGCCCGGTCGCGAGGCAGTCCACCTGGTTGTTGCTTTCCAGGTCCTGCGAGCCAACCAGTCACCGGTCCGCAGTCCGCTTCAGCACGGCCTCGACTTCGGCCCAGAGCTGGCGGCACGCTTCGCGCTCCTCGGCCGGCAGCTTCGAGAGGGCGGCCTCGTCGCGCAGGCCGGCCAGCTTTGGGTCGTACTTCCAGGACTCCAGCTGTTCCCGCACCAGGACAGGCGCCCGCGGGTCGTCGCCGTCGAGGCAGTTCGCGTAGGCCGCCAGGTCGGCCTGGAGCCAGGCGCGGGCTTGCTGCCGTAGCAAGGCTCTGGTCGCGTCGTCGGGGGGCGGAGCATCCTGGGTCTTGCCGGCACCGGCTTGTGCAGCCGCGCGGGCGGCGTGGTAAGTACCAAAGCCAAAAAGGTCTACGCCAACAAGAAAGGGATTCCCGGTCTGCAGGTCGTCGCCCCGCTTGGGGTTCTGGGCGAAGGCATCCGCCCAGAAGCGGGCCGCGGCGACGTACCACGCCCGGTCGGCGCACATCTGGGCCACGCTGAGCCGCTCGCCGGCATCAGCCGGCTGGGCTTGGCCCTTCAGAAGTGCCGGGAGCTTCGGGTCGAAGGCGATCATTTGCTCGGCCTGACGCACCCACTCCGCTGAGGGGAGCTTCCAGCCGGGCGGTTTGGAGCCCAGCTCATGGCCGCGCTGCAGGGACGCCAGGGCGTCGGCATACTGCCCTTTCCGCCGAAGACAATGCCCGAGTCCGCAGTGGGCTATGGCGTAGTCAGGCCGAAAGCGGATCACTTCACGGAAAGCAGCGATGGCCTCGTCCAGCTTCCCCTGGTTCGCCAGGGCTTCGCCCAGGTTGCTGTGGGCCACGGCGGAGCCGGGCTCGAGCCGGACCGCCTCACGGAAGAGATCGACAGCGGTACCGTAGTCGTGCCTGATGTCGCACAGGATCGCGCCGAGGTTGACGCGGGGTCCGGCCAAATTGGGCCGAAGCCGGATCGCCTCGCGGTAGACGGCGATGGCTTCGTCCAGCTTCCCCTGGGCCCTCAGGGTAGTGCCAAGGGGCCTGTAGGCCATGTTGGGCTGGAGCCGCATCGCCTCGCGGTAGGCGACGACAGCGTCATCCATCTTCCCCTGGGCTTTCAGGGCGTTGCCGAGGTGGAGGTGGGCTCGGGCGTCGTCGGGCCGAAGTCGGAGATCCTCGCGGTTAGCGGCGATCGCCGCGTCGAGCACCGTGCGAGCCTCTTGCGCTCGGCCCCGTGCCTGCAAGGCGTTGCCCAGGCAGCTCAGGTGGTGCCCGCTCCTGGGCCGCAGCCGAACCAGGTCCTGGAACACCGCGATCGCCTCGTCCAACTCTCCCTTGCTCTCCAGGGCGTGCGCCAGCTCATGCGCCGTCTCGGGCCGCAGTGCCCGAGCCGCCACGTAGTATCGGATCGCTTCCTCCCGCCGGTCCATGTTTCGGAGAATCCCGGCCAGGTCGTAATTGACCCAGATGTCGCCGGGGTGACGCTGCTGGGCCGCACGCAGCACCGTCTCCGCCGCGGGCGCGTCCCCAGCGGCGTTCAGTGCCTGGCCCAGCAGGTCCAGGCTAACCGCGCTCAGCTCGTCCAGCCGTGCCGTCTGGGCCAACGCGCGCAGCGCGGTCAGCCGCGTCTTCCTGTCCCGCTGCTCCAGCCCGGCGCGCAGCTCCTGGCGCCAGGGGTCGGGATCGGCTACTTGCGCCGCCTCGGTCAGGCGTTTCGCTCCGGCTGCGTCCTTGCGCTTGTCCCGCCGTACCGCCGCCCAGTCATCCAGCGCCGCCGCCAGGGCGAGCACCACGGCTGCCGGCCGAGCCCGGAGCTGTGCTCCCGCCTCGGCCGGGGACAGCGCCGCCACGTCGAGGCCTACCGTGCGGAACGCCTCGGCATAGGCCGCGTCGGTCGCCCAGCCGTCGCGGTCGTCGGCCTTGGCGCTACGGATGTCGAGCAGGCGGTCGAGCAACACGCGATCACGCTCCGCCGCGCGGACCGCCGCCGCTGCTTGCTGCTCCTCAGCGGTCACCTCGGCCAAGAGCGCCGCGGTCTGCTGTCGCAAGACCGGGTTGACCTCTGGCTCCAACAGGGCATCGAGGTTCTTGGCCGCCGCCACCGCCTCGGTCCAGGGGGCCAGGTTTCCTTCGGTCGCTCCCTGCGCCAGGCCACGCAGCCGTACCGCCTCTTGCAAGGCGGTGTTGACTCGCGCCTTCAGCGCCGCCGCCCGATCGATTCGCTCCAGCTCGACCCAGCGCCAGCCCGCCGCTCCCAGCCCTCCAGCCAGCAGCACTGAGGCCGCCAGCGCTACCGTCAGCCCCCGGGCCCGCCGCTCGGCTCGGGCTTTCGCCTCGGCCGCCGCCGCCGTGGCCCGCGCCTCCTCCGCCCGGGCCGCCTCCGCTGCCTGCGCCAGCTCCGCCTGATGCAGCCGCTCCGCCACTGACTCCTGGTAGGCCGTCACGGCCGCCGCCACCTGACCCGCATCGCGCGGCCGCTCCCACGGTTCCACCGCCAGACATCGCTTCGCCAGGTCCACCAGTTCCGCCTCCGCCCCACATCCCTCCAGCCGCGCGTAGGCGTCGTCCAATTGTGCCAGTTGCGATTTGCGCTGGGCCTCCGCCCGCTTGCCCAGAAACGGTGGCTGCCCCGTCAGGATCTCGCACAAGATCGCCCCCAACCCGAACACGTCCGCTCGCTCGTCCACTAGCTCCACATCGCCCCGTGCCTGCTCCGGAGCCATGTACGCCGGCGTCCCCAGCACGCTGCCCGCCTGCGTGTGCGAACCGACTTCCGGCGTGTCCGAGCCGGCGCTGCGCTGCGTGCGGATCACGCTCACTTCCTGCCGCAGCCGGGACTTTTCCTCGTCGGCGACGCCGCCTTCGCTCAGCACCTTGGCCAGGCCCCAGTCCATCACCTGCACCTCGCCGAACGCCCCCACCATGACGTTCGACGGCTTCAGGTCGCGGTGGATCACGCCGCGCGCATGCGCATAGGCCAAGGTCTGGCACACTTGCGCGAAGATGCCCACCAGTTTCGCACACTCCTCTGCCGGATCGTGCCGCGCCGCCAGCAGCGCTGCCAGGGTCTTGCCCTTGACCAGCTTCATGGTGAAGTAAGGCCGTTGGTCCGGGAACTGGCCCAGTTCGTAGACGGGGACCACGCCGGGATGCTGCAACTGGCCGGCGATCTGCGCTTCTTCGATAAAGCGCTGCACCAGCTCGGTCTGGCCCTGATGCGTTTCCAGCAGCACCTTGACAGCAATGTCCCGGCCCAGGTCGATGTCGCGCCCTTTGAGGATCGCGCCCATGCCGCCGCGGGCAATCTCGCCGACGACCTGGTAGCGGCCCGCCCCGTCCGGGAGATTCGTGTTCTCCGGCAGCGCGCCGGATTGGAGCCGGACGACCGGCGTGGGCCGGTCCTCGTACGGCTCGCGTAAATGGACGTGGGGCACGGCCGGCAGACTGGCACTGAGCGCCTTCAGCACGCTAGCCCCGGCCGGCAGTGGCGGCCCCGACTCGGGACCGTAGGCGGCGGCCAGGCCGGCCTCCAGCGCGTCGTGGGGATGGTCAACGGCTTGCGTTTCATT
>JBGQLF010000943.1:0-4955 GCA_041499985.1 Gemmataceae bacterium | reverse complement strand
GTCTAGTGTTTCGGATCGGTCCACGCATTGAAGACGTGGCTGCGCGGCGCATCGAAGTCGCGCGTGAGCACGACCTCCCGTTTCGCCGTTTGGGTGGTGGGCTCATTTCTCCCGGCCATGGTTCTTCTCCTTCTTTTGCAGCTTGTGCAGATATTCGTCCAGGCGATCGAAGCTCTGCTCCCAGAAACGGCGATAGTGCTCGACCCAGTCCGCGACCTCCTTGAGCGGTCCTGCCTCCAGCCGGCAGGGTCGCCACTGCGCGTCGCGGCCGCGCGCGATCAGGCCGGCCCGCTCCAGCACCTTGAGATGCTTGGAGATTCCGGGAAGGCTTATTGGGAAGGGTTTCGCCAGGTCGGTCACCGAGGTCGCGCCCAAGGTGAGCCGCGCAAGGATCGCGCGCCGAGTGGGATCGGCGAGTGCCGCGAAGGTAGCGCTCAGAGGATCCGGCATGTATTACACCATTCGGTTAAATAACCAATCGGTAGAATACGATGCGGTCGGAAGCTTGTCAAGTCGTTTTTCCTTGCTTGGCCGCATGCCTTTGTTACCCTACATGGGCCGCCCGTGACTTCGGGAGTCGAGCAACGGCTGCTTCGAAGCTTCCGCCCTCGGTAGGGGCTCCATGCGATGCATTCCGGTTGATCTCCAGGAAGAGTCCCGGCACCGGGCCGGATCTTAGTTTTGGCCATCTCACAAGGAGAAGGTATGTTGCGGAAAGTCATCGGTGCGCTGTTCGCCCTGGTCCTCTGCTTTGGCATCGCCCTGGCGGACGAGTTCGGAGCCGCCATCACCAAGGTCAGCGACGGCAAAATCACCTTCGCCAAGACCAAATTCAACCAGGATACTATGAAGTTGGAGAAGGGACCGGAGACCACCCTGCCGGTCGCCGCCAATGTCAAGGTGCTCAAGGGGAAGTTCAGCAAGGAGGCCAAGGGGAAGCTAGAGGCCGGCGACCCGATCGAAGGCGGCCTGAAGAACGAGATGTTTTCCACCATCGGCGAGAAGGGCCTCTTCAGCAGCATCGTGACCGATAGCGAGAACAAGACGATCACCGAGATCCGCGTCTCCACCTTCAAGAAGAAGAAGGACAATTAAGCGGATCTGAAGGGCTCACGAGGGTGTATCCCCCAGGAGCCTCAGGGAGGGATGAAGGATGAAAAGAAGACAACCGCCTTTTCTCCTTTCATCCTTCATCCTCCACCCTTCCCTAAAGGGGAGGAGAAAACTCCCCAAGGAGTCACGATGAATTCTCCGCAACGCACCAGCGTTGTTCGTCTTTCCTGGATCCTCGGAGTTGCGACCGCGTTCGCCGGGGGCGCTGGGACAGCGCTTCCGCAAGGAAGCGCGGAGCGGACGCGCACCGCACTTGCCGTGTGGGACACGGGCACGCCTGCCGCGGCATCCCTCGCGCCGGAGGCCGTCGAGCAGAAGAGCGGCTGGAAGCCGATCGCGAGCAGCGCGATGGCGCCTGCTTTCCAGGGCGACGCCGTGATCACCAACGGACGCGTGCTGGCGGTAGCGCGCAAGCAAGGAACCGGTGTCGAGCTGTACTCCCTTGGATTGGGCAAACCAGTCTTGCGTGCCCAACTCCTGCTGACCCCCTCACCCCTACCGCTCTCCCCTCAGGGGAAAGGGGTAGCGGTGAGGGGGAGCATCGATCGAGTCGCGCTCACGGAAAACAGCCTTGCGGCGATTGGTCTCGAAGTAGCATCGCCGTCGGGCACCGCGCGTTTCCGCCTCAAGAGGGGTGATCTCTTTGTGGAGGTGCAGGCGCTCTCAGGCGAGGCGACGCTGCGCGTCGAGTGCCCCAGCCGGTTCGCCGTCCTGCCGGACTTCTTCGCGGACGACATCCTCTTCGACGCACGCACCGTCCCGCTCGACCAGGCGGAGTTGCCCAGCGAAAACTTCCTCCTCCACTTCACCGGCAAGCAGGATGCGATCGTGATGGGTGTCTTCGAGAACCGTGCCCAGGATGTGCGCGTGACGCTGGCGGGCAAGGGCGACGCGCGGGCGATCACGGGGTCGGAGATTGCGTTTGGCAAGAAAGGCAGCAAGATCTGGGTCGCGGTGCTCGAGGGCGCCGGCCTGTGGCACTCCCTCGACGTCCGCCCGGCAGACGCCAAGAAGATTCTGCCGCTCGACTGGAAGATGCCGTTCGTGGCGCAATGGCGCGCCGACTTCACGCGTCAAGATGGCCTGACCGACAGTTGGGACATGCTCCTCCCAGACAAGGAGGGCGACGGGTTCATCAAGCCGTCGTGGCTGGCGCAGGGCGGGACCATTAGCGCGCCGACTCGGACCGCGACGGGCGAGGTCGATCGGGATGCCTACAGGCCGGGGGGGCCCGCGTCGGATCGTCTGGGTCCGGATCGAAATCGGTGGACGACGGTGCTCGGCCGTGTGCAGTACCCGTGCTGGTCGGACCGTGACGGGAAAGGATTCGTACAGCCTCTCCAGCACAAGCGGCTCACGTTCGACGGTCCCGTCTTGATCTACGCGCTCAATCGGCTGGCGGAGACGCCGGTCACGTGGTACACGCCGGTGGACATCGTCCGGAACACGCTGGGCGTCGGTCCGTGCCAGTACATCCTCGACGTTGAGGGGCAGAAACAGGAGCATGTGGGCCGTGCAACGTGCCACGTGCGGACGCTGCTGAACGAGGTTTACAGCAGCGGCCAACAGCAGGCAAAGCGGAAGGAGATCGAGAACTACCTCGGCGATGCGCTGGACTTTGTCACGCATATTCGCAACCGCGTGCGCGCCTACGTCGCGTTCGGCAAAGATCTCCGGGCGTATCTTGCGGAGCAGCGTGCATCGCATCCGGAACTCAAGGAAGCGCTGAACGCACTGGAGGTGCTGGCACGCGAGATTGACGAGCGGGTGGAGCCGCGGATGCAGGCAATTCGGCAGCACCAGACGCTCCAGGAGATCGCGGCGAAGGTTGTCGAGCGGCAAGAAGAGCCAACGCCGCCGGCGCTGGCCGCGCAGCTCAACCGCGAGTTCGTCGCGAAGGACCTGCTCAACTACGCCGGCGCCGACTGGCAAGCCAAGCTCAAAAAGGAGTACACGGACCCGCTGACGGCGATTGGCGGCCAGCAAGACGAGATGGTGGGGGAGTGTCGCTGGGTGGTGAAGGCGCTGCGTCAAAAGGCAGGTATGTTGCTGGCCACGGATCCAAGAATGGCGCCGGTCGCGACGGAGATCCGCGCCCGCACGCAACAGATGCTCCGCGGCGGCGCTGCCTACGAAGGCGGGCGGCATTGAGGGCCTCGGTCAGTCCAGCACCACCGGGCCAAGGGTGATTTCCGTTTCCTGCCCTGGATGCTCCTGCGTCCCAACGCCGGGAGGCCGGGCCGAGTGCCTATCCGCGCGTGAGTCTAACAAGTGAGCCGGAAGGTGCCAACCGCAAGCGGCGACCGCCTGGAAACTTGGCGTCACTGTGCTCTAGGCAACGCTCCAGCCCCAGTGTAGCATAGAGACAACAACGGCAAGCAGGTCGTCCGGGGTACTGCCGGTGATTGGCTACGACAAGATTGACTATGCAAGTCTGACCGATATCGGCGTCCGGCGCAGCCAAAACCAGGACGCGCACGCAAGTTTGCTGGCCAGCGATCTGGACAAATGGCGGGAACGCGGTCACGTCTTCTTGGTGGCTGATGGCATGGGGGCGCACGCCGTCGGCGAGCTAGCGAGCGAGCTGGCGGCCAATATCATCCCCCATACCTATTACAAGCACGCCCACCAAGGGGCGGTGCCGGCCCTGCGCAAGGCGTTCGTCGAGGCCAACGCCAGCATCTATGCCAAGGGCCAGCTCAATCCGGAATTCGAGGACATGGGCACGACCACGACCGCCCTGGTGCTCCGGCCGGAAGGAGCTTGGGTCGGCCATGTCGGCGATAGCCGGGCTTATCGGATCCGCGAGGGCCAGATCGAGCAGCTCAGCTTTGACCATAGCCTGGTCTGGGAGACGGCTCGCCGCTATCACGTCGACCCGGAGGGCTTGCAAGGCATCCCGAGCAATGTCATCGTCCGTTCTCTGGGCCCGGCGCCGTTGGTGCAAGTCGATGTCGAAGGCCCACATCCGGTGCGCGAGGGGGATATCTATCTCCTGTGCAGTGACGGGTTGAGCGGCCAGCTTTCCGACGGCGAAATCGGCGCCGTCGCCAGTGTGCTGCCGCCGGCCGAGGCCTGCCGGGTGCTCGTCGATCTGGCCAATCTGCGCGGCGGGCCGGATAACGTCACCGTACTCATTGTGCGCGTGGGCGAGGCTGTACCCGAGCCGGCGCCGGAAGCCACGCGCCCTCTCCCCTGGTATCGCCGCGTCCCCTGGCCGCTCAGCGTTCTGCTGCTGGGCGTGCTCCTGGTCGGCGATGCGGCAACGCTGACCTACGCGCAATATCTCAGCCTGGGTGTGGTCGCCTTTGTGCTGGGAGCCGTGGCCCTGGCAGCGGGGCTGGTCGGTCTGGCCATCTCGTATTCCGAGGAAAAACGCCGCCTCGAAGCCGAGCCGCCGCCGCGCCCGCTCCAGATTTACCGTCAGGCGTCGTCGCGCATTGAACGGCCCCTGGTCAATAAGCTGGCCAAGGCGACTACCACGCTGAAACAGCGCCTCCAAGACAAACAGTGGGAAGTCGACCTGGCGACCTTCCAGCAGCATCATCAACTCGCGGAAACCCACGCCGGCCAGGACCATTTGCCCGAAGCCTTTCGTGAGTACTGCCGGGCCATGCGGCCACTCACCGAAGCGCTCCAGCGCCAGCACCACAAAGAAGAAATCCACCAGGCGGTGTGGGACCGCGGAAGTTAAACGATGAATGATGAACGATGAACGATGAATTGCCTTTCATTCACCCTTCATCGTTCATCATTCATCGTTTCTCGGCGAGGCTGCGCCAGAAGTACCAGGTCGCGATGCTGCAATATGGTCGCCACGGCTCGGCCAGCTCGCGCAGCTG
>JBGQLF010000942.1:0-4955 GCA_041499985.1 Gemmataceae bacterium | reverse complement strand
TCGCCGACACTGACGTTGCGCTCGACGATGGTGCCGTCGCGCGGCGCGATCAGCTCGGAGCGGGCCCAGAGCCGTTCCTTTTCCGGATCGCGCTTGCCCTGGCGCGCGGAGGCCACCTCGGCCTCGGCGTAGACAGCCTTGATCTCCGCTTCCGGGATGTTCCAGGTCCGCAGAGTCCGTTCGGCACGTTCCCTGGCGTTGCGGTCGCTGACCACATCGCGGCGGGTCTGGTTCAACGTGTCTTCCGGCAGACTGCCTTGATTGTAAAGCTTCTCGCGGGCCTCCAGTCGTTTCTCGTCGAGCCGTAGCTGCACGAGCGCATCCACCAGGTCGCTCTTCCTGCTGCCGACATCAATGCTCCAGACCACTGCCAAGACCTGGCCCTTTTGCACCCTGTCGCCTGGCCGCCGTTCGCGCAGGGCGGTCTCCCCGGAAGCGGTTCGCCGAGCCTCGTCCGCCACCTGGGTGATTTCGACCACCTCGGCGTTGAAGCGCGTACGGACGCGCATGACACGCGCCGGATCGAGAGCCGTGGACCCCGGCATGACCAACGGCCGTGCCTGGGTTGGCGGCTGGGCGATCATGCTCTCTTGGATGCCGAGCGCTTTCCGCACGCGCTCCGGTACGCTGAGCGTGTGGGGGACGTCCTCAACCAGCTCGACGGCCAGGCGCGCCTTAGCCGGGGGCTGGGTTTCCGCGGGCTTCTTGCCAAGGGCCGGCAATTCGGGCAGTGTGTAGACCGCCACGGTCGTCACCACGATGCCAGCCGCCAGGATCAACAAACCAAAGATGATGTAACGGACCGGGCTCGACGCTTTTGGCTGCGGGGTAGTAGTCATGTGCGCATTCCTGCGAAGCCAAGAAACCCAGGGCGTGGTGACGATGCCGGCACTCCACAGGGCGAGCGCAGAAGGAGGGCGGAGCCCGGCTATCCTTCCCTTGCGTCCACATCGAGGCCAATGGCAATTCGCGTGCCGCGCCCCTCCTCGCCGGTCGTGCACAGGATCGTGCCCCCGTGCGCCTCGATGATTTCCCGACTGAGGTATAGGCCGATCCCCGTGCCACGAACGCCTTTCGGGCCGTCGGGCTGTTGGTCCTCGACGCGGAAGAACTTCTCGAAAATGCGCTCACGCAACTCCGGTGGAATGCCGGGGCCGGTGTCTGTCACGGTAATTTGCAGCTTCGAATTGCCCCCGCCCGCCGCATTTTGCAGGGACGCCAAGCGAACGACCACTTCGCCGCTGCGCGGCGTGTACTTGAGAGCATTCGTGAGCAGGTTGACGAAGACGAGTCTCAGGCGGGCCGCGTCGCCCCGGACGAGGGCGCTGCCGACATCTTGGACTACCCGCAGCGTGACCTGCGCATCGTCGTAGCGCGGACGCAGCATGCGGACGGTCTGTTCGATGACCGCGGCGAGATCGACGCGCTGCTGTACAAGTCGGAGTTGTCCCGCCTCAATCCGAGTCAGGTCCAGCAGTTCGTCGATGGTGGCTCCTAGCTCCTCGCCGCCGCGGACCGCCGCGGTCAGGATCTCCTGCTGGCGCGCGGTCAGATTGTCCGCCTTCTCCTGGAGCAGCAAGAGGTTCATCTGGAGCGAGGTGAGCGGCGTCTTCAGCTCGTGGGACGCGATGGCCACCACCTCGCCGCGCAGCTCATCGAGCCGTGCGAATTCGGTTACGTCGGCCAGCACGATCGCCGCACCCGCACGCCGCGGCAGGAACTCCGGGATGGGCACCACGGTGACCAGCATCTTCAGCTGCCGGCCGTCCAGGGACACTGACAGGGCCTGACTCAAGTCCGGCCGGGCGCCGCTGGCGTGTCCGTCCCGAAGGGTTTCCTTGACATCATGCAAGACGGCGGGCGACAAGGGCAAATCGCCGACCTGCGCCACCTCCGCGCCACCGATCGCTTTCAGGATCTTCACGGCCAGGGGGTTCTTGGAGACGATTTGGCCGTCCGGATCGACCACGATGACGGCGTCGGGAAGCGCCGCCAAGGTCGCTTCCAACGTAGCCTTGGCCAAGAGCAGTTCCCCAAGGCTGGACTCGCGGTACTCGCCCAACGTTTCCGCCATGCGGTTGAACCCCACCGCAAGTTGGCCGAGTTCTTCCTTCGAGTCCACGCTGACCCGGCACTTGAAGTCGTCGCGCCGAATGGCCTCCACGGAACGAGTCAACTCGCGGATGGGCCGGAGGATTCCCTGCCCCAGACGCAGCATCACCAGCGTCGAAAGCCCCAGGGCGATCAGCGCGATCCCCGCCACGATGCCCGTGGCCCGTCGGGTCTCGTTGCGGGCCTGGACACCGACCTGTTGCATCGCCTGGAAGCTCAGTTCGCGGATGTGGCCACAGTCCGCTACCGCCTTGCGCAAGGCAGGATTCACTTGCTGGTGATAGACTTCGGGAGCGCCAGGCTGTCTGGCACCTTCCAGCAAAGTGTCTCCGACCCGTCGATACGCATCCGCGTGTTCACGCAGGGCACGGGCCGCCTCACGCGCTTCGGCGTCGCTCAGTCGGGTCAGCAGTCGGGCATACGACGCATCGAAATCCTGGCGCTGCTGGGCAACCTCACTCCGAGCGTTGCGTATCTTGCCGCTCAAAGCTTGGAGCAAGGCATCGTCTTCGCGCTCCAGCATGTCGCCGAGACTTGCCGTCAGGTCGATGGTTTCCTGGCTCTCGCGGAGTGTCTCGCCGACCACGGCGCTGAGGCGCGCCAAGGTGAGAACACTCCACGCGCCTCCGGCCACGGTGGTCAGGACGAGAAAACAGCCCGCCAGGAGAAAGCGCGTCTGGAGGCTCCGGAATCGCATGGGAGGTTCCCCCTAAATCCCACTTTCGCCAAACGCTTCCCCACGAACGCGATCACGCCAGGCCATAGCGCTTGCGCTTGCGCTGGAGCGTCGTGGCGTCAATGCCCAGGATACGAGCAGCGGCCTCGAAGGAAGGCGCCCGGGCCACAACGCGGGCGATGTGTTCGCGCTCGATCGCTTCGATCGAAACGTCATCCCCCAGGGCTATCCTGGACCGCGAAACGAGTGCCTCTTTGGCCCCGCCGTCCTCAGCCGATCCGTCCACGGCGCAGGTCAACCCGAGATCGGCCGCTTCCACCGTGTTCGAGGGCGACAAGATCACCGCCCGCTCGACCGCGTTGCGAAGCTCACGCAGGTTGCCGGGCCAGGAATACGAGGCAAGGGCCCGTTCGCATCTGGGGGAGAAGGTCAGGTTGTTCCGGCCCTGCCGCCGTTCAAAAAACCGCAAGTAATACTGAGCGAGCGCCTGGAGGTCTTCCCTACGATCACGCAGAGGCGGCAGTACCAAGGTGATCACGTTCAAACGGAAGAACAGGTCTTCCCGAAAGCGACCGGCCCGCACGTCGCCTTCCAAGAAGCGGTTGGTGGCGGCAAGCAACCGGACGTCGGCCTTGCGTTCCTTGGCTTCGCCCAGCCGTTCATAGATCCGGTCGTTGAGGAAGCGGAGCAACCGGGCCTGGGCGTCGGCCGACAGGTCCGCCACTTCGTCGAGCAGCAGGGTACCGCCCTCGGCTTCCTGGACCTTCCCGACGGAATCGGCCACGGCTCCAGTAAACGCGCCCCTGCAATGGCCAAACAGTGTACTGCTCATCAGCTCGCTGGACAACATGGGGCACTGGACCGTGACGAAAGGACCGTCGGCCCGCCGGCTATGCTTGCGTATCCACCGGGCGAAGACAGACTTGCCGGACCCGCTTTCGCCGCGGAGCAGGACGACGGCATCCGACGCTGCGGCCCGAGCGGCCGTTTGCAAAAAGGTCGCGTAGAAGGGGCTGCGCGTCTCGAACGTGCTCTCGCTCTCGGTTTCGCCGAGCCGATCCTGCAACTCGGTGAGCTGTCGCTTGAGGACGTTGGCCGTCACGACCCGTTTGGCCGCCGCTCGCACTTGCTGCGGGGTGAACGGCTTGGGCAGGTAATCGACCGCCCCCATTTTCATCGCCTCGACCGCCGACTCGAACGTGGCGAAAGCGGTGATGACAATGACGCCAACCCCAGGCTGGCGGCGGAGGATCTCAGGCAGGACACTCAACCCCGATTCCGACTGGAGCCAGAGGTCGAGGAACACCACGTCAAAGCGGCTGCGCTCCAAGGCGTCGAGAGCCCCAGTGGACGTGCCAAGGCCCAGGACCCGGGCGTTGTCCGACTCCAGGCACAGGCGCACCGATTGACGCACGCCGGGATCGTCGTCAATAATCAGCGCAGACCAGCTGGCGTCCATCTTCCTACCCAGCAGGACAGGTATTCTGTGGCAATCGTCATTCCTCATTCTACGGTAAAACTTCGTTGCCGTGCCGCCTGCCGTCGGCCATCATGAGCCTGGGGCGCCGCTCGGCGGTTGGGTCGGGCGGGCCGCCGTCTCCATCCCGCACGGTCTTCCATCAGGAGGTGAGCGATGTCTGAACCGATCGGCCGGCGTCAATTCTTGAGTCGGGCTGCCGCGGCCACGGCGACCCTGACCGCTGCGTCCTACGGCCAAACCCTCGGCGCCAACGAGCGCATCGCACTCGGCATCATCGGCAGCGGCGGGCGCGGTCGCAATCTGATGCGCTCGTTCCTCAAGAACAAAGAAGTCGAGTTTGCCGCCGTCTGTGATGTCTATGAGCCAAACGTACAGCTGGGACTCCAGTCAGCCGGCACCAACGCCAAAGGCCAAACGGATTACCGCAGGCTCCTCGACGACAAAAACCTCAAAGCCGTCGTCATCGCCACACCCGACCACTGGCACCACGATCATCTCCGCGACAGCCTGCAAGCGGGTAAGGATGTCTACCTGGAAAAGCCGATGTCGCTGAATATCGAGCAAGGTGCCGCCATGGTCCAGGCGGTGCGGGCGACCGATCGCATTGTGCAGATCGGCATGCAGCGACGCAGCGCCCCGGCGGTGCACGCAGCCAAGAAGCTCCTCGACGACGGCGAACTGGGCGAG
>JBGQLF010000941.1:0-4956 GCA_041499985.1 Gemmataceae bacterium | reverse complement strand
CCGCACGCCTCGGCCAGTTCCCCGACCGTGTAGCGGCCCCGCAGGAGCATCTGGACCATCCGCAGGCGATGGGGATGAGCCAGCGTCTTGAGGCATTCTGCCGCTTGCTCCAAGGCGCCCAGGGGCGTGAGCTTGGGCAACTTCAGGGTTTTGGCAAGGGCGCTCATCATGGTCCTCCTATAATCCAATATATCGGAACATCCCGACTTGTCAAGCAGTTTCTTCTTCCGCGAAGCGGCGCGGGCGTCCGCTTACGGTTGGACAGCCTTCAGAGAGGAACGTGCGACGATCCGGCGTTGCGGGCTGCGCTTCGACCGCCTCCGGTTGTGCGTCCGCCATCGGCATGTCTCCTGATTCCGACGGGCCAATGACTCCGCCTCATTGCCTGGGATTGTTGATGCGAGTTCTTCCAGCCAGGTCAGACTTCCCCCTCTTCTTTCCCCCGGAAGTCCGTCAGCTGATACTTCGCGATCAGACGGTACAGGGCCCTTCGGCTGATGCCCAGTACCTTGGCGGCGTGGACCTTGTTGCCCTTCTCCTGCTGGAGCACTTCCAGGACGTGCCGGCGCTCGACCTCGCGCAGCCGGCGTGGGTCTTCCTTGTTCCCGCTGGGTGCCGGCGCCGTCTCCACCAGGTTTTCCGGCAAGTCATCCGACGTCAGCACGCTGTCCTCGGCCAGGATCTGGGCCCGCTCGATGACGTTGGCCAGCTCGCGCACGTTGCCCGGCCAATCGTAGCGTCGCAGCGCTTCGAGAGCATCCGGGTGGATGCGACAACGCACTGGTCCAATCTGCCGGGTCGTCAAGAAGTGCTCCACCAGCTCAGGGATATCCTGGCGGCGCTCGCGGAGAGGGGGCAGCGAGAGGGTCACCACATTGAGGCGGTAATAGAGATCTTCCCGGAAGCGCCCAGCCTTCTGCTCCTCCTCCAAGGGCTTGTTCGTCGCCGCCACGACGCGCACGTCCGCGTGTGCTTCCAGCGTGCTGCCGACGCGGCGATAGTGGCCATCCTCCAGCACGCGGAGCAATTTGGCCTGGAGTCCGGGAGCCATTTCCGCGATCTCGTCGATGAACAGGGTGCCGCCCTCGGCCACTTCCACCAGGCCGGATTTGGCTTGCAGCGCCCCCGTGAAGGCGCCTTTCTCATGGCCGAACAGCTCGCTTTCCAACAGCGTTTCTTGCAGGGCGGCGCAGTTGATCGTCACCAGTGGCCGTTCCTGGCGTTGGCTGTTGTAGTGCAAGGCCCGCGCTACTAATTCCTTGCCGGTGCCACTGGCGCCGCGGACCAGGACCGTGGCTTCGGTGGGGGCGACCTTCTCGATTAGCTGCACCACCTTCTGCATCGCCGGGCTGGAGCCGACCAGACGGTACCGTGGCGACTCATAGCGGACCTGATCGACCCATTGGCGCTGGCGGCGGGCCAGCTGCACCTTCTCATAGGCCTTCTGGATGTGGATTTCCAGATCGGGCAAGTGGAATGGCTTCGCCAGGTAATCGTAGGCGCCGCGTTTCATCGCCTGGATGGCCGTCTCGATGCTGCCGTGGGCCGTCAGCATGATCGCTTCCAGCTCCGGCTGCTGGGTTTTCAACTGTTCCAGCAGCTCGATGCCAGTCATGCCGGGCAAGTGGAGGTCGAGCAAGGCGACATCGCAGCGTGCCTGCTCCAGCTTGGCCAGGGCTTCTTCGGCGCTGGCCGCGGCGGTGACCGCGACTCCGTCGCGTTCGAAGCGGCGCACCAGCGTTTGCCGCAGCAACTCATCATCGTCGACGATCAACAAGCGAAGCGGTGAACGGGTTGGCGTAGACATGAAACCATCGCAGCCAAGGGAACCAAGGGGAGTAGGAATTCTTCGTGGATGCCCGCTGCCACCTGGGCGTGGGAACGAGCACATCCACCGAAGAATTACTGTAGCGAGAAGAAGCGATCGTTCCAAGCGCTGATTGCGAGCCGAGCGCTGCCCTCGTTGCGAGCCGGCTGAATCACTTCGTCCGCGAGAGCCCCACCCGTGGCCAGAGATGTGGCTCGCAGGGGTTGTGCGGATTGATGCTCGAAGACCGGATGAGACGCAGCACATCCAGAGCACTGATGACGCCAACGAGCACGCCGCTGCGATCCACCACAAAGAGCCGATGGACCTTCAGGCTGAGCATGTGGTCGATCACTTCCTGAGCCGGGGTTTCGGGCGCCACCGAAAAGACGGTCGGCGTCATCAGGTCGCGAACTGGAACCCACTCGACCTGTTCCACCTCGAAGCTGCTGGCGAGCGGCTCCTCTTCGGGAGTCACCAGATCGTTGGGATCGTCCTGCTCGGGTGCCGTCCGCGAAGGATCTCCCTTCTCACGATCATGCACCATGATATCGGTGTGGCTCAACACCCCAATCGGCTGACCGCTCTCGTCGATCACGGGAGCGGCACTGAAGCCCTTATCGGTCAGCATGGTGATGGCTTCCTGGACCGAGGCGTCGGCCCGGATCGAGACCGGGTTCGGCGTCATGAGGTCGGCGGCCGTTGCCGTGTCCAAAAGGAGACGGGGAGAAGAATCAACTGGGTGAGCGTTTCTCATGGTCTACCTCACGGGTTACTGGGTGATAGGGTGATGGATCAACACCGGCGTGACGGCCCCCCGCAGCACCTGATCCGCGACGCTGCTAGGACGATCCGGGTCAGACCGCGATGGCCGTGCGTTTCCACGGCGATCAGGCCCAGGTCTTGAGCCCGGGCCGCCTCCAGGATGGCAACCGCGGAGTGCGGGTTGACGAGCACGTGGACAAGCTGCACCGTGGCGCCTGCTAGGCGCGCCACGCTCAACGCGAAGGGCAGTGCCTGTTCCCCGAACGGCGAACCATCGAGCGGCACCAGCAGCGAGCGAAACATCGGAGTTCCCCCGAAAGAGGCGAACGGAACCCGCGCGAAGCAGGCTCGTTAACAGCACGCGATGGCTTCCAGGGCTTCGTCCGGGCGGCTCCCGTGGGCGTAGGCCACGGCCGCCAAGATGTCGGTGCTGGAGACAATGCCGATCGGCCGGCTCTGCTCATCCGTCACGATGACGCGGTGGATGTGGGCGTCCAGCATCATCAACGCTAGGGTGCGGACGGAAGTCGTCGGCTGTGCGGTCACCGGGTCCGCGGTCATGAACCGGCGCACCTCGTCCGTCGGGAGTTTCTCGACGTCCACGACCTGCCAGTCACTTAACACGCAGTGGGGTTGGCTACAGACGGGCATTTCTTCCTCCTCTGGCCCGCTCTGCCTCACCTGGATGGGGCATACGCCTGGCGGAAGGGTGCAACGTGTGACCTCTTTGCCATCCAGCCTTCTTTGCTTCACCTGGAAGGAGCACGTAATGGGCAAGGGAGGGGAGGCGGGCTTCGTGACATCGTCGCGCCTCTCAGCCAGGTGGAGAAAATCGATTGCTGACAATACCCCTACACACTTCCCCTGCGCGTCCACCACGGGGGCACCACTGATGTGTTCGCACGATAATAAGTGGGCCGCGGCTTGGAGCGGCATCTCCGCGGAGATGGTCACCACGTCGCGATTCATGAGGTCTTCAGCCGTCAACGACGGGAACGGTTTCCGGATGGTCATGGTGCAACTCCTGCAAACGAGAACAGCGCCTCAGGAACGGCTTGCCGCTGGGAAAGCCTGGGTCGCCCAGCAGTCTTGCGCTGCGAGCGGCACGAGAGCTTCAAGCAAACGATGTACCATTCTTCGAGCGGTGTGGGAAAGCCGGATGGCAGCAAGCGCCCGGCGAGACCATTCGTGGTGGGGATCGTTCCGATCAGCGTGGGAAACCAGCCACGCATGGGGCTCTTTTTTCAAGGCGCGGGAGTGCGGGAAGGAAGGAGCACGTGAGGGAAAGAGGATCGGATTCCAAGCCGAGAGAGCAGAGTTCCTGGCTCCGAACACCGTCTCCAATGGGTCATTTCCGCACAGTGAGCAACCGAAACCGCACAGTCGAGAGTCCGAGCTTTGCCGCGGATTGGGGCGAGCGCGCTGGTCGCGCTCGCCCTGCCAAGGCCCATCAATCCAGCCGCGTCATGCGGATTTCGCGGACGTATTTGTGGCACTTGACGCAATTCAGTGTCAGATCGAGGTAGCTCAAGACCGCACCATCGAGATTCTTCTCGCGGGCCATTCGCACCAGGTTATCGACGTTCCGGCGAAACTCGTTGCTGTACAGCTCATACGCCGGTGTGCGCACCACCTTCCAGTCTGTGGCCTTGCTGATGAGCAGCAAGTCCTCGGCACTCTTGCTGATCTTGTCGAAGTCGTTGAGGGCAATGCCCTCCAGCACTTTCTGCGAGGCCTGGAGTTTGCGCTGCATCAGCTCGCGGAGTTTATCAGGTTCAGCGCTATCGCCGCGCACCAGTGGTAGCCCCGCGACCAGCGTGCAGACGGCCAGGATGAAGCGAACGTTTTTCATTGGTAGACCTCTTTAGAGTAGATCGTTTCCCGGCGCGGCTGCGTGCTGCGCCGGCACCTTGAGAGGGCTGCATTTGGCGTGCCAGGCTCCGGTAAGCGGAGGAGAGGAGCTCCCCAGCGTAGTGCGGTCCGGGGAGGATAGACGCCCCCGCCGTGCCTTGACATCCAATTTTGGCACTCTATGTGCTTAGTCAACTTCGGAAAACCGCGCTCTCCCAAGTCAGACGTTTGCCTCCTGGGAGAGCACGGATCCGCGAGCGCCCCGCCCCATGCATGTACCCTGCCACTCTAACCCACCGGCGTGAAAGGAGAAAGACACCATGATCACCGCAACCTTGCAACACATCGACGAGCGCCGCCTCGAACAGGATTTGGGCTATCGGTTCGAGTATCTGACCGAGTTCATGGAGTTCGGCCCGGAGGATATCGAAGCGATCCACGCCATGGCGTCGTACCTGGCTCCGGTCGTTCCCGATCTCGTGGACGCCGTCTACGTGAAGCTCTTCGACTACGATGCTACCAAACGCCATTTT
>JBGQLF010000940.1:0-4972 GCA_041499985.1 Gemmataceae bacterium | reverse complement strand
TGGCCGATGCCGATCTGATCGTGCCGAAAACCGGCGTGCCAGAGGTCATCAATGGCGCTCTCGGCCTGGGTCCGTTGCTCAAAGACGGCGATCACAGTAGACGATTCAGTCGCTGCCATGAGGCTCTCCTCTCGCACTTGCAGACGCTCTCAACGACGCCCCCCGTAGGACAGCTGCGGGCGCCGACTCCTGAGACAGAAGTGCAAGAACGATGCCGTTGGAACCTCAGCAGGAGAAAGGGGACGCTTCGGCGGTCTACGGACGACGAATGACCGTGCGCGATGCTACGACAAAGGGGCTATTTCTGGCTCTTCCGTTTTTGGGTGCGTAGAACGGAATTCATTCCGTTCGGGCGTGTTGCGAACGGAATGAATTCCGTTCTACGTTGCGGAAGGTGCGACAACAATCAGCTTCACGCACGGTCATTTAGCTATGGGGGGTCGAAGACATCGGGTCCCGCGAGCCGGCTTTCAGGACCCAAGAGGGGCTCTCACTTTCCTCGGGGCTCACCGTCTGGGAAAGCGTTTGCGCCCGCAATTTGGCGCGCAGCGCTTCAATCTCGCGCCGGTCCAGGGCCATCTGCCGTTCGTGCTGTTCGATTTCGCGTTCCAGGCGCTCTTCCAGTTCTTCGAGTTCGGTCAGACGGCGTGTGGCTGCTCCCTCGGCCTTTTCCAGGGCCTGGAAGCGCTTCTCCATTTCCAGCTGGTGAGCGGCCATCTGGGCCTGTTTCTGCTCCCAGGCGCGCTGATGTTCTTTTAAGGCGCTCTCGAAGGTCTCGAATTCGACCCGGGCCGTTGCTCCGGAGGCACGCAACTGGGCGGTCTCGGCACGCAGCTTTGCCAACACAGTCTGCTGGGACTCGGTGTCTTGCTGGATGTCCGCACTGGTCTGCTGGACATGCAGCATTTCCTCTTCCGCCTGGGCCAGCTGCTCCATGTGCCCTGCGAAGGCGCTCTCCCGCTCGGCCAATTCGCGGTCGCGCCGCTGGAGCGCCTCCGCCTGCGAGGCCAGGTATTGCATCTCGCGGTTCAGCTCTTGGGCCCGCAGCGTCAGCGCTTCCTCGCTGCGAAAGTGCTTGGCCAGCAGCGCCTGGTGCTGCTGTCGAATGGTGGCAAACTGCTGATGCGTGTACTCTTCCAGACGCTGGCGTTCCGCTTGCAGCCATTCATAGCCGCCGCGGAGCTCCGAGGACTCTGCGACGCCCGCGGGTGGCTGGGACCAGGGAGCGGATGGCGCTGGTCCCGGTTCCGCTCCAGGGGGACCGTTTGCCGCCGCCGTGGGCTGCACTACCGGCGCGGGGGCGTCGTAACTGGTGGAGGCTCCTGGGAGCTGCGCAAACAACCAGTCGACGGATTGCGCGTACGAAGCGTTCGTACTGCTCGAACCGGCCATGGTATCACCCTCGGGGAGTAGCACGCCGGAGCAAACGAGGCTGCGGCGGGGCGCTCACGGAACTATAGCTCAAAATCGCGCCCCAGAGAAAAAGGGCCTGGTTCCAACCGGGGTGGCACGCTGTCGTATTAGGAACTTGCGCTGAGCCTGAGATTGGCGGTTGGAATCACGATGGGCAGGTCAATGAGGTCATCGGGGTATTCCTCCTGTACCTCCCACAGAAATATCTTGCCGGACTGCACCGTGCCCCCATAGTCCACGTACCACGGGAAGACGGTAAGCAGCGCAAACGCTTGGGGCGAGGCCAACGCCGTCTCATGGGCGACAACCACCTCTTCGAATCGATTGTCTTGTTCGGGGGCGCTGTTCGGCAAGCAGGTCACCAGGTAACGGACCCGACCACGACGGAGGATCTCACGTACCTCCTCCGAGGAGTGTACCATCCGCTCCACTTGCACCTTGGCATAGCCTGAAAGGCGAATGGCCAACGTTCGATCGGAGCGGATCAGCAGGCGGCGTATCCTCGGATCCTGAGCGCGATACCGGAAAATCAGATCTTGCTCTTCCCAGCAGGCTAAGAGTACGTTGCCCGGTTTCTCCAGAGCCGCCAGCTGCTGCGCGACGGCTTCATAACCGACGATCCCTTGCGGTAATTGACTCCCTTGCCAGGCATTCACCGCCAGGCCCAGGCCACACAGTGCGATGCCTCCTCTTCGCCCCAGGCTGGCCCGTGCAGTAGAAGAGAACAGACCCGCAGCCAATCCGGCCACACCCGGCAAGGCCCCGAAGAAATGACGCAGCTCCGGTGTCGTCGGGACAGCGATTTTGAAGAGCGTATAGCTTAGGATCCAGCAGAGCCAGAACTGAACCACGAGCGGCGGCGTTTTGCGCCAGCAGGCACAGCAGAGCCCCGCCAAGCCAACTCCAGCCGATCCGGTGAGGAGCAGCGGCGACAAACAAGTCGAAAAGTAGCTCAGGCTTTCCCAAGAAAAACCACGCGCCCGTCCATCCGCGGCCACTTCATACTGGCCAAATTGAGCCGCAAACCAGATATACCCGCCATTCAGGATCAGGTAAAGCAATGCGGCCCCCAGCGCATGCGGGGAGAAAACTTGCCGAAACCGCCGCGTTAACAGGCCAAACAGGAACCACCCCGGCAGAACCCCAACGGTCGTGACCCGGCAGAGAAAGGCCAACTCGGCACACGCGAACGCCGTCCAGCAAGAGCCCGGACGAGCGGTTCGCAACCAGCGCAAGAAGAAGTGGGACCCGGCCAGGATAAAGACGAGCCCGGGTACTTCCGACATCGTGTCGCGGGACCAGTGCGCGATTTCCGGCATCGTCACGAGCAGCAAGGCACTCAGGAGACATCCGCTCCGGCTTACCTGCATCTGGCGGAGGATGGCATAGAAAAGACACGCACTCCCCCCAAGACACAGGCCCACGAAAGCCCGCGCCGCCAGGTACGACACACCGGTCAGCGTAAAGAACAAGCCCAGCAGAGCGGGGTAGATCGGTGGATGGAACGGGATATTGAACGCGGGATACTGGCAATAGTTCTTCTTGGCGAACTCGTAGGGATGCAGCAGATCCCCCGACACCAGCCAATCATGGATCATAGCCGCAGCGTTGCTGTAGCGCGGCGCATCCGGCCACAGGGCGCCCGTGGAAGAAGCCTTGTAGGTGGCAATCAAGAACGCCGTCACGAGCAAGAAGCCACAGACCGCCGCATCCCTCCACGATGTCCCTTCTGTTGGGTGCCCAGGTTCCAGGGCGACATCCTCGGGCTCCCTGGAATCGCCCGGAGCAGTGCCTCGCAGTTCCTTCTGATCGAGCCACCAACCCGTCGACTTCCGCCAACGCCCCGTTTTGGTTGCCATGCTTCTCTCTCCGGAAGGCTTTGCCCTCTGGCGTCGTAACCGTTCCTGTTACGAGAGGGTTTGTACCGTGGGCCGACTTGGAAGGACCGGGTGCGGTTCTTCCCCATGGTTTCGGCACGTTCCGACGTTGTCGACCACGGGCGCTCCTCCTGAAAACCTCACCCAGCGTCTCCAGGCGTACCACCCCAATACGGCTACCGAAGCCAGCAGGATGGCATTCCGAGTGAGGAGGACAGCAACCCCAAGAGATGTCGGGCCGCTGAACAGCATAGCTCCATCGGACCAGCCAAGCGGATGACCCACAATATGTCCGGAAAAAACGGTCCCGAGCACCTTGGTCACGGCACACGCTGCCAGAAACGAGTAGAAAAAGATCCGGCGCGGTCCGAGCGGCAAGGGAGCGAGGGGCACGAGCGGGATGACCCAAAGCAGGTACTGAGGCGAGAGGACTTTATTGCCCAGGATGAAGCACAGGAGCACGAGGAGCATTCCCAAGATCACCTCGCCGGGCCGGCGCTGCGCCACCGTGCCGGTGCCGGGCCCCGCCGAAGTCCGCCGCGCAGCTATCCCAACGCCGAGCGTCGTGGCCAGCAGCAGGCCGCCGACTACCCAGGGTGAGACCGCCGCCAGCAGGGGCGCCACCGGCGAACGAATATTGAGGCTGCCAAAGGAAAAATCGTAAGCGGCTCCGTGACCCAGACACCTCGCCGCGAGGATAGCGGAAGCATAGAGGGACTCGATCTCGATCCCGCGCTCCCGGTGATAGGCGAAGAAATCTCGTAGGCGGGACCAGTCCGCCAGGTAGAAAGGCACCAGGCCCACCAGGACAAGCAGCGCGAGCACTACCGACCGCCGCAAGGCCAGGAACAACAAGCCGCTCAGGGATCGCGCCCCCCAACCCGGTGCGAACCGGCTAGCCGGGAGCGAGACGAGCACCCAAAGCGGCGCCAACGCCACGGGAGCCACCTTGTAATCGATCGCCAGCGCCAGAACCGCAAAGGAGAAGACGTAAGGACGACCGGATAACAGTAAGGCCAGGGAAAGTGCGAGCAGCCCCCCCAAGGGATAATCGAGTCGCGCATACATCGCGGTAAAGATCGTCGCACCGCCGCAGACAAACACGAAGAGCCTTTCTCCCCGCTGCCAGGCCGTCTCATCCCTGAAAAGCCGCTCGATCAGCCACACGACGAGGGCGAAACAACCAATGTCCACGACAGCAATCTGGATCCGATAGAAGACCCGATACCAGCGGGCCATCACGACCGGGTCCTGGCTGCCCCCGACCAGGCGATCCACGAGGAGACGCGGCACGATCATCGGCGCCAACGCCAGTCCGGGGTATTCGATCTTTACTTCGTCGTAGATCGAGGCGCCGCGCGCAGCCGTGCGAACGTAGGCGTCCGCATAGCGAGCGTACAGTTCCAGGTCCGAATCCGCTTGGTCCGCGAAGAGGACCACGAGCAGCCCCAACACCGCCAGTCGCGAGGCCGCAAAGGCAACCACGGCCAACGTGATGTGTCCATAGCGCCCGCTGCGCTCCGATCGCCGCGTGAACTCATTAGCCACCAGGCAACTCCGACAGGTTCGTCTCCACCGCGCAGCGAGACTCGCCTCGGCCCCACGCGGAAGTGCGGTCGAGTGTCCCTGTGGTCTTGGCTCAGCGGCACAAACTGGGTGGGGACCTTGTTCAAGAAGCCAGA
>JBGQLF010000939.1:0-4973 GCA_041499985.1 Gemmataceae bacterium | reverse complement strand
TCCCGGGCGGAGGCGACCAGGGGATGGTTCGGATCTAGGCCGAGCAAGCGCAACGCCACATAGGCCAGGGTCGTGGTGAAGACATAGCCCTGCGACTCCGGATGCAGCCCCCAGCTCCCGTCGGGCCGGCGCGTCACTTCGTAGTGGCGCACGATGCGCGCCTGCGTCGCCTGGTCCCAAGAGTGGCCGACGATGTGCTGCACAATGACGAACTGCGACAGAATCATCGTGCACCACACCATCTCACCTTCCCAGCAGCCGTTATCCTGTTGTAGCGAGAGCAGGTGCGCGACAGCACGGTCCAGGACGTCGGCGGTGTTCCCGGTGGAGGAACTGTCTACGGCTGGCACGTCATCCTCTCCGCCAAGCCATCCTTGCGGGGGGCGGCCAAGTGCTCCTCCCACTTACGGATGGTCAAGTCCTGGAACATGGCGATGACCGGGTTGACCTCGATCATGGGCGCGTCGGGACGAGCCTCGTACCCTTCCTGTTCCGCCTCGACCGCGACGCCATCCTCGCTCAGCAGCGGCCCAATCAAGACCCGATTGGCAATCTGAAGCACAGAGGACATCAGCCAGCGTGGGATGCGAAACGGCGTGAACGGGATCTTGAGGGCGTCGAAGTAGAACAGAAAGAACACGCGCGTGTTGCGTGCGTCCTGCGGCAGCACAAAGCACCAGTGCTTAATCCGATCGCCGGTGTTGGACCACTGGTACGGGTACTCGTAGCCCAGTTCCATGTAGTCCGTCTTGCACCGCCGCCGATCGACGAAGAGGCCCGAAATGCGCCCGCGGCCGACCTTGGTCTCGTAGGCGAGCAGGACGCGGTCGCCTACGGTTTCGGCCCGCGTCAGCTTGGCATCTTCAAAGGGCCGATACTTGCGGTGCAAATAGGCATGCGTGAAATCACTAACGTTGTCGATGATCATGGAGTGATGCGCGCGCCAGGTAAAGTCGAGCGGCACGCACGCCCAGCGCCTGGGACCTTCGAGTTCCGGTATGTCGGGGATACTCCTTTGCTCCGCCCGCGCCGGGTCGCCGGGGAAGATCCAGATCAGCCCATAACGGACCTGGACCGGATAGTGGCGGATCTGCACACGGAGCTTGGCCTTGCCGAACAGGTCGTGCGGGATGTCTACGACACGCCCCTGGCCATCGTAGCTCCAGCCATGATAGGCACAGGTAAGGTTGCAGCCGTTCACTTGGCCCAGCGTTAGTTTGAGCTGGCGGTGGGCACAACGGTTCTCGATGGCCCGCAGCTGGCCATCGGCGCCACGGTAGAGCGCGATCGACTTGTTCCAGAAGCGGACCTCGACCGCCTGGCCAGGCCGAACGGCGCGGTCGTACTCGACCGCATACCAGTAGTCGGGGTGCAGCCCAGCGGCGCGGGCCTTTTGCCGGCGGTTGTGACTTTCCGCGAAGTTCGGGGGCGAGGCGAAACCGTTGCTGTGGTGGTTCGAGAGCATGCCTTGTTTTACCTCCTGCTGTCCGCGGTGACGTGGACGGGAGGGCCCGGCACGTTCACCACAGAGCGCTGTTTGCGCCGATAACGCAGGCGACACGGTGGCCTGGGTCCAACCACGAACGTGGCGTAATTGGGTTGTGGATTCGGATCGATCAATTCCAGCTCAAAGCGGCGAAGCAGCACGCTCCAGATCGCCTTGACCTGCAAATAGGCGAACGTCATGCCGATGCAGCCATGGCGGCCGCCGCCAAACGTGATGATGGCGTGCTTGGCCTTGCGGTGTTCCTGCTGAGGAGGACTAAATCGGTCTGGATCGTAGCGGTTCGGCTCAGCAAAGACATCCGGCAGTCGGTGCGACACGGCCGGCGAGACCATGGCCAGCCAGCCCGGTGGCAGTGTGTACTGCTTGTAAGTGAAATCGCGCAGGACTTGGCGCATGAGCATGACCAGGGGCGGATGGAGACGTTCCGACTCCTGAATGGCACGATCCAGTAAAACCATTTCGTGCAGCGCGTCGAAGGTCAGTTCCTGGCGCTCGTCCAAAAGTTTCTGCTGCTCGCCGAGCACGCGGGCCAGGTACTGCGGATGACGGAGCAACTCGACGCCCGCCCAGGCTGCCTGTACTGCGCTGGTGTGCTGGCCGGCGAAGAGCAGCGATAGCAACATGCCGGTGATGGCGTCTTCGGTCAGTGCCGTGCCATCCGTATAACGAGCCGTCATGAGCGTCTGGAGAAAATCTTCTTCTTCGGTGCCGCGGGCCCGCCGACCGGCGATGAGCTTCGAGATGATCTCCACCATGCGCACACGGGCCCGATCCCGCCGCCGGAACGACGGCAGCGGCAGATAAGGCCAGAAGAAGGCCAGCAGGTTGATCCCGCCTTCGAGATCGTGATACAGATGGGCAAACTCCGTGGAAACGTTTTGGCGAAATTCCCGGCCGATGAGGCAGCGGCTGGCGATGAAGACGGTCAATTCGTTCGTCAAGGTGATCAGGTCGATTTCGCCCTCGTCGCCCCATTGCTCCAGGTAGGTTTCCACCTCTTCGCTGATGTAGCCGGCGTAGGTGCGTAGACGGCGTTCATTCAGAGCGTGGATGAAGAAGCCGATCTGTTCGTCCATCCGCGCGGGATGGGCGTCGTAGGCAATGCCGGGCCCGAAGAGCGGCACGGTGAACCGGTAGGCCGCCTTGGCACTGAGCACCTCGCTGTCCGCGTGGAAGAACGCTTCATTGGCCTTGGGCCCGGTGAGCACGGCCACCCGGTTGCCCAGCAGGCGGAAGGAAAAGATCTCGCCATAGCGATCCCGGCCGCGCTGCAAGAGCCGAACCGGATTGCGCCCGAACGCCAGGGCGTGTCCGAGAAACGGCAGTCCGCCCCGCAACTCGGGTGGGTGTCGTGTTCCAGAAGCATTCCAGATGGTGTTCGTGCTCACAAGGGCGCCCCCATCCGCTGC
Source organism: Gemmataceae bacterium (assembly GCA_041499985.1). Lineage (GTDB taxonomy): Bacteria > Planctomycetota > Planctomycetia > Gemmatales > Gemmataceae > JBGQLF01. The sequence goes on along the minus strand of JBGQLF010000939.1, from coordinate 2,057 downwards.
GACTGGAGCGCGTCCGCGTCCGTCGAAAGAGTCGCCGGCAGCCGGTTTGGTCGCTCGATCTGGCCTCGGCGGCAGAAAAACTCGTAGGCTTCGCGGACCGCCGCCACGAGGCTCGTCGGTTGATACCCCAGCTCGTTCTTGGCCTTGCTGCAATCCGCTCGCCGTTGCATGCGCAGAAAGTGCACCGCGGCCGCGCTAAATCGGCGCGGTGCATTCGGCGCCAGGCGATTGAGGACGAAATCCGTCGCCGTCGCCAGCCCGGCCATCAAAGGACCGGGTAAGCGCAGCTTGGGACGAGGCCGGCCGGTCACCTCCTCGTAGATTCCCAGCAGCACATCGACGGTCAGGAACTGGGTGGAAAAAATGTATTTCTGGCCGGGGCGTCCCTTCTCCATGGCCAGCAGATGTCCCTGGACGATGTCCCGGGCAGCCACGAACTCAAAGCCACCAGGCACATAAGCCCGCAGCCGGCCGTTGGCAAAATCGACCAGCAATTGCCCCATCCGCGAGGGCTTAAAGTCATTCGGCCCGAGAATCGCACACGACGTGGCCACGACGACGGGCAGTCCCTCGGCAAATGCCTTCAAGCACTCATGCTCGACCGCGGCCTTGGAAAAACCGTACGGTGTCGAACGCTCGAACGGGTTGAACGGCACGCTCTCGTCGCTGGGCTGGTTGGGATCGTGGCCAACGGCGCTGAACGATCCGGTCACCACCACACGGTCCACACGCGCTGCCAGCGCCGCCCGCAACAGATGGCGCGTCCCCAACACATTGCACTCGAAAATCTCGCGTTTGTGGCGGGCGTTCCCATCCACCGTGGAAACTTTGGCCGCACAATGATAGATCGCCCGGCAACCACGCAAGGCCGCGGTGCATGCCTCCGGATCACGTAAGTCGCCCTCGACAGACTCCACATCCAGACCATCGAGTGAGGCGCGGTCGTGCGGTGGGCGCAGCAGGACGCGCACTGCATGACCGTCCTCAAGCAGGCGCCGCACCAGATTGGCCCCTAGATGGCCGGTGGCACCGGTAACCAGAATCATGGACAGCCTCCGTTACTCCTAGGCTTGCGCGCCCGCCAATGCCCGATGAGGAACGCCCCGACGCGCGCGGCGTTGGAAAGGGCCAGGCCGCCATCCGTCAGCATCCGGAGGGTTGGCGGGATCAGCCAGGGCAACAAGCCGCGGATGCCTCGGATCGCTCGGTTATCAACCAGGCCCCAGTTGCGCATGATGTCGCCGTGCTGCCCCGCGTCTTCCAGCGCTTCCACCGCCAGCCCAGCGTCCGTGACGTAGGTGCCCAGGTCAGCCAACGTGATCAGGTGAGGCACGCTGAACGTTTGGCAGATGGGTTCGATGTAGGTCTCCTCTTCCTCGGCAGACAGGCCCTCTTTCTTGAGCCACTCGTTGCCCAGGAAGACACCGCCGGGGCGCAGTACGCGGGCACACTCCTTGTAGAAGCGGAGCTTGTCCGGCATGTGGCAGCCGGCTTCGAAGATATACACCGCATCGAAGGAATCCGCCGGAAACGGCATGTTCATGCCGTCGGCTACCTCGAAGCGCGTCTGCTCGGACAAGCCACGCTCGGCAGCGCGTTGCCGGGCGATGGCGACCTGGCATTCGACGATGTTGACGCCCGTGACATGGACTCCCGATGACGCGGCGATGTTCAAGGCCGGCCCGCCCACGCCGCAGCCGACGTCGAGCACTTTCATTCCGGGACGGAACCCGCCGAGGTTGGCAATCTTGCGCTCGGTCGCCACCAGCGCTTCCTCCAGCGGTTCGGATCCGGTGAAGATGGCCATGTGGAACGAGTCGCTCCACTTGGCCCGGTAGGTGTCTGTGACCCGGTCGAAGTAGGCCCGCACGATCTCCTTGTAGTGGGTCGTCCGTTTGGCTGGGGTCTCAAGCATCGCTTGGAATTCCGTATCGGTCACGTTGTTACCTCCAAAAGAATCTCAAGAGATTAAAATGCACGAACGGCCCGTCGCTGCCAACAACCATTTTCAGGGCCAAACCAGGTCCGGTTTCGCTACAAACAGCCGTTTCCATTTT
>JBGQLF010000938.1:0-4980 GCA_041499985.1 Gemmataceae bacterium | reverse complement strand
TTCGTTGCCCAGCCCGACCTGAGCGGTCGCGCTGGGGGAGGCATCCGTCATGACTTCTGGATTCAGACGCAGGCAGTCGGGTGGGTTTACACTGATCGAGCTGCTGGTTGTGATCGCCATCATCGCCGTGCTGATCGCGCTGCTGTTGCCGGCGGTGCAGAAAGTGCGCGAGGCGGCGAATCGGATCTTGTGTACGAACAACCTGAAACAGATGGGCCTGGCCGTCCACATGTACACGGAAACGACCGGCACGATCCCCCAGATCTGGGTTCAACAATACAGCGGCCCCGGGAGAGCGAGCCCTCGAACACTTGGCTCCATGTTTTACTTCATTTTGCCTTACGTGGAACAGCAAGCCGTTTATGACTCTGGGACTCCTGCCAATCCCCTCGTGTCCGCCGCTAGTTTCAAGGCCACGGGGCAAGCGGCCAACGACAAGCTCATCAAAACTTATCTCTGCCCTTCCGATCCCACGAATTCCAGTAATCTCGACGATCGCGGCGAGAGCTATGTCCCGAATTATGGCGGGAGTCCATTCACGAATGCGATCACCGGTGCCGTTGGTACTACCGGCCTTTGTTACACGGGAAATGTATTAGTTTTCGATCCGAATCCTCTGGAGTGCATTGAGAACGGTGCGATCGGGACTTGTACGAGCAGCGGCGAGACCGGTCGTGCGAAGGCCAACCTGGCCCAGGCCATGCCGGACGGCCTGTCGAATACTATCTGCTTAACACACCGGTACAAGGTCTGTTCGAGCACGATCTACGGAACCACGCGCAATCCTTGGTGGGCCAGCCCCCGCAATTCGGGCGGTGTCAAGCAAACTCCGGGATTCGGCTGGGGAGAGTACTCGCGTGCCAAGCCCGGGCCCGCCAACGCGAGCTATCTGGTGATCACTTCCGGGGCCTCTTTTTCCTCGGGCATCTATGCAGGCAATCCCGGCGGCGGCATCCCGTTCCAGACGACTCCTGCACCCGACACCTGTCAACAGAATGTGACCCAGTCGCCTCACCCCAGCGCCACGCTGGTCGGCCTGGGAGACGGGAGCGTTCGCACCGTCAGCCCCTCCATCGCGACGCTGACGTGGTACCAGGCGTGTCACCCGTATGACGGCACGGTCCTGGGGTCCGATTGGTAACCGCGCGGGATTCGATCGCCAACGCAATCCGCGATTCTTTCCGAGAACCGCCAGCGGATTCGAGCAGCGCAACTCGAGTGCGGCTCGAGTCATTCTCCAGCCTGACCGACGGCGAGCCCGGCAGCAAAAACAGGAGTGTTTCGCATGCGAATGACCATAGCCCCACGGCGCCTTCTTAGGGCTCTCTGTGCCTGGGGCGTGCTGCTTGCCGCGGCCGGTTGCGGCCCCAAAGTTTTTCCCGTCTCCGGCACGGCGATGCTTGACGGCAAACCACTGGCGGGATTCGTGGTGACGTTTAACCCCGATGTCGAGAAGGGACAGGAGGCCCGGATGGACTGTTCGGGCCGGATTGGGGAAAACGGCCAGTACGCGCTCCGGATGGATGATGGGTTCAAGAATTATAAAGGCGTCCCGCCGGGATGGTACAAGGTGACGATATGGTCGCCGGACGATAAGCGCATCCCGGTCAATAAGAAGTACACGAGCATCAAAACAACGGATCTGTCGCTCGAGGTGGTCGCTAACCCCCAGCCAGGCGCCTACGATCTCAATTTTAGCAAGTGAAGGGACAGCAAGGGCTGGGCAGTAGCAACCAGTGGCCCGGTGCGACATGCAGAGGGCGCTCCAGCGCTGGGGCACCGGAACAGGAGAGTCCTCGGAGGTGTTCATCAGGGCTACCGGACAAAACCCCCGGTGGTTGGCGTCGTAGCCACAAGCGTCTCGCTTGTAGGCAGTTAGCTCACAAGCGAGACGCTTGTGGCTACGTTCGGTCCGGAAGCTCTTATTCGACCGGACCGCTCGGCTCCTCGCGGGACGATTTGCGCATTTCCTCATTGATAGACAGGTGAGCTTGCTCCTGGAGCTCCTGGATGAACGCGCGATAATACTGCTGCCGCCCCTCCTGTTCGCGCTGCGCCAGTAGCGGATCCCGCCGGGTGCTACTAGTAGCGTCCTTGTAGGAGAAGTAATAGCTCAAGAGCGACGGTTCCTTGGCACTCTGGGTCAGGGCGGTGACGTAATAAATCGTCTCCGGCCGGTTCTGGAGAATCGTCACTTCGCCCTTCTCCTTCAATTTCAGCAGCTCATCCACGAAGTCGTTGCTCGGGTACTCCACCTTGTCGTCGGGAACGCGATAGTACTCGTACTGCTTGGGGCCAAAGACGGCCGTCGGTTTGTCCTGGATGCGCGCGACGGCGAACAGGTCGAACGGCTGCCACGCGTTCTTGTCGCCCACTTCCTTCAGCGTCGGCAGTACATCGCCGGCCTGTTTGCGGACTTGTTCCTCCACTTCCTTGGCCTTGGCGCGGGCCAGGGCCCGGGCCTTGTCAAAGCGCCACGCTTGTGCGACCTGGTCCTTGGCTTCGCTGAATTCCTCCTGGACCCGCGCCGGCTTGTCGTCGGTGCGCCAGTAGAGGAAGACCGGTTCGTCGCCGGTCACGCCACGGCCATCGCTGGGCCAGCGCTCCGGGTTGTACAGGCCGCCCGCAGTGCGGAAGAACAGCTCGCCGAAATTCTTGCCCTTCGTATCCGCTGCTGGTGGCCGCAGGTAGGCCTCCTTCAAGGGTGCCAGTCCCGTGTCGCTACCGATGTCATAGCGATCGCGCGGCTGCGCGGTGGAGCCGTGGTGCACCAGGGCATACAGGCGAATCGCCTCGTCGACATACTTGCGTGCCTCCTCGGGTCGAGTCTTGCGATTGCCGATCTCCTTGCGCAACGTCGTCAGCGCGCTATTGACCAGCTCTTTCGTGATGCCTTCCTGGATCCGTTCGGCGACTCGACCCTGGATCACGTCGTAGGGCATGAACTGTTCCTTGCCCTTCTCGGACTGGGCTGCCATTAGCGTGCTCATGGGATCCACCAACGCCGTCCAGGGAGAGCCCAGGTGCGGCAGGAGCAACGCACTTGACCAGGCAAGCACCTGAGTGGCCGCTCCGGGAAGCCGCTGCTGCGCTTCCTTGGCCAACACCGGAGCCAACTCCTTGCCTTCGCGCAGGACGATCGTCCCCTGGTAGCCGAGAATGGCCGACAACAAGGAGCTGCTGAGATCGATCGGAGCTGCGGCCAGGCCGACCATGCTGGCCACGTCGGCGGGTCGGACCATCTGCGTATAGAGGGAAAGAACCCAATTCGGATCGTTGAGCGGGGGAAGCCGGTACAGATATTTCAGACTTTCATACTCGTCGAGCAGGCGCGCTTTCCAGGCGCCGGGCCACGTGGCCTGAAGCGCCGCGATGGCGACGGCGGTAGCCCTGCGGGAGTGGGCCGAATCGGGGTGGATCGCCACCCATTCGACCTGAACCAGGCGGGGTTGCTTGAATGCCGGTGTGGAGGAATCGGGCGTATACTCCACGTCCTTGTACTTTGTGAACAGGGTCTTCAGATCAGCCTCCGTTGGCTTCTCCTCGACCTTGGCCACGAAGTCCTGCACGGGGATCGGCAACAGCATGGCGCTGACTTCGGTTCGGTTCTTACGGAAGAACTGCCAGAATTCGTACGGGGTGACCGGCGCCGGGACACGAATCGAAGTCCCGGGATCGTCGCCCAACAGAGCCGCCTTGGCGAGCCGAACGCGGAATTCGTCGCCCAGGGCGTTCGCCAGCTGTTGCGTGCCCCGCTGATCGCGGCGCAGCAACCCATCGAGCTCGTCTTTGTTTTTTTGCGTGAGCTGTCCCAACGTCTCGCGTTCGATCTCACTACGGATGTCGGCGACAGTCAGTTGGATGCCAAGCTCATCGGCCTGATGACGCCAGATCAAGAACTCGAGCAGATCCTCGGTTCGATCCTGGCCGCCGAAGTAGGATTCGCCGGTTCCACGGAACCGAGCCATTTGCTGGCTGGAGAGACGCATGGTCAATTCGAGCAGCTCGGCCTCGCGTTTCTTGCCGGCCCCCTCGAGCCGAACGCGGATCATGTTGAGCTGGTTGAGCGATTGCTGCTGGTACCCAGGGATTTGGGCGAACATCATCGCCTGCTGGAGCTCACTTTGGAGCGCCTTGTCCTTTTCCAGATAACTAGATAGCTCCCGCTGGACATTGAAATACGCGACCTGCGAGGCATTAGTCATGTACTGGTTGGCCAGACCGCGTTGCTGCTTGAGGAAGGAGAGTTCTTGCTGCGAAATGCGCTGGCCGTACAGCGTCGCGGCCTCGGCAACCCGGCCTCGGCCCCCGAGGAGACGGAGCATCTCGCCAAAGAAGTCGCCGCCGGAGAGCGTGCCGGAGCTCAAGATGAAGGTGACCATGGCCAGGACCGTGACGCCGGCCAACAGCTTCTTTTGGTGTTTGCGGATTGCGTGGAAGGGATTGAAAGCCATTCCGTTTCCTCGACTTAGGACGGCCCCGGGTTCGGGTGGCAACCAGGGCCGGGCTTGACACTTGACGATTCTGTGTAGTATGGGTGAGTGGCGGGCGATAGTAAAAGGTGAATTGTACTGAGTCCGCCCCAGAACACAACAGCAACCGAAGGGGGCCACGTCTACGGGTCGCTGCCCGTGGGTTGGGCCGATAGCTGTCGAGGATGAACTCGTGCCAGCACGGAAGAAAAAAAACCTGGTGATCGTGGAGTCGCCGGCCAAGGCGAAAACGATCCAGAAATACCTGGGGCCCGACTTTGAAGTGGCCGCCAGCAAGGGTCATGTGCGCGACCTGCCCAAGAAGGACTTCGGCATCGACATCGCCAACGGTTGGGTGCCGACCTACAAGCCGCTGGACGATCGCAAAGAGGTCCTGGGCGCCCTCAAGAAGCAGGCCGCCAAGGCGGACACCGTTTATCTCGCTCCTGACCCCGACCGGGAAGGGGAGGCGATCGCCTGGCATCTCATGGAAGCGCTTGGGCTCGAG
>JBGQLF010000937.1:0-4984 GCA_041499985.1 Gemmataceae bacterium | reverse complement strand
TCTCCAGAAACCGTGTCGGGGCTTCCAGACAGATCACCAGCACGATTCCGACACGGGCCAGCATTGCTTGACCCAGCCAGAGGGCGGCCAAGAAGCCGGTACAGGCTCCGCCCACGTCGAGTGCGACCGTGCTCGGCCGCAGATCCAGCCGATGGTGCAGAGCCGCGGCAAGTCCCGTCAGCAGCGGTGGGGCTTCCGAAGTAACCAGCACCACGCCAACCTCCTCGACCAACAACCCGGCGCGGTCGAGACACTGACGGCCGGCCTGTACAGCAGCCTGAAGCGGATCTTGATCTGCCCAGATGCAGCGCTGGTGGATGCCGGCGTGGCTTTCCAACCATCTTGAGGGCCGGTGTAAGGCAGCGTTGAGGACCGCTGCCGGTTGGATCGTATCGGGCAAACATGCTACAGTAGATGCCAGCCAACCGTTTGGCAGCGCTGCCGGCGCCGTTTCCGATGGCGCTGGAGAGGGCGAGCGGGATGGCACAGACGACGGCGCCTCCGCCTGGCCGCGCGGTTCCAAGCCGGCCGCTTGAAGGGCCGCAGCGAACTCCGCCACGGTACCGAAACGCCGCTGCACACACTGCTCCAGTGCCGCGGGCGTCACGCCACAATCCTCGGCCAGAACCGCCAGGAACTCGACCAGGCCCATGGAATCGAGCACGTCGGCAAAGCGAGCACTCGGATTGTCGGGAGCAACCATTCCGACGCCCAGGTCTGCTTGTACGCGGCGGAGCCGACCAAGTAAGTGCGGGATCCAGACGTCGCTGTGGTTGGCCATACGCCTCACGCCTGTGGATGCGACCAAGAGAAGAAGCCATCCGCCATCAGCCAGCATACAGCCGGACCGCCCTCGCCATGAGTAGCGAACGGCCGCGAGAGCCCGATCCGCACTGCGACTTGCTCTCCCATCTGTTGGACGGCGGCGTTCAATGCCCGGAGACGCCCTTCCAGGTCGGTCGCCGACTGTTCCGCTTTGAGCAGCAAGTGGTGATCCTTGACCGGGAGCGTCCGCTCACCGTGCTCGGGCACCGGCAGGGTAATGCGATAGTCCGGCTCGGTGGCGCCATTGCGCCAGGACGCGCTGAACGCAAGCCGATTCGAAGGCACGACGAGGGTCGCCAGGCTCCGTTGGCCCGTCGCTGCCTGGAGATAGGCGGCCGTCCGCGTGCTCATCAAGGGGACACCGAAAAGTGCCTCGCCCGGTTGGGCAGTGGTCGCGGCTAAGATGGCATGACGCTGATCCTCGGTAGCCAGCTTTTGCTGCGGCCGCAAGGTCCTTACCCAGAAATCCTCCAGGTGCGGCGCTTCCGGGGCTGCCGCTTCGGGGGCGATCAATTCGAAGATTTCCCAGCGGGCGTGGCCGTCCAGGAGCCAGGGTGACCAACCGACATTGCGCACCGCCGCCGTGCGATTCTTGGCCAGTAACGGGCGAACGACACGGAACAGCCCCTGATGCAGGACCACGCCTGCCAGGCAATAGAGCTTGCCCATTCGTGTCCAGTCGAGGAGGATCATGTCCACGCTGGGTTCCCCCGCCGTGCTTTGGTATGATGGCGACGATTATGGCTTCGGTGAGGATGTAAATGCAAATACTTCCTGACCCCATCGGCCGCACGGCCGAGACGCGGATCTTCACCATCGGTCACTCGAACCATTCGCTTACCCATCTGATCGATCTGCTTCAGGCGGTTGGTGTCACCGCGATTGCAGACGTGCGCTCGCATCCCTTCAGCCAGCGCCATCCACAGTTCAACCGCCCTGAACTGGAACTAGGACTCAAGGCGTGCAGCATCACGTATGTCTTTCTGGGCGACCACCTGGGAGGAAGGCCGGCACAGCTTAGCCTGTACGATGACAATGGGCGCGTGGATTATGAGCGCGTCCGGGCAACGGCCCGTTTTCGGCAAGGTCTGGATCGGGTGTGTCAGGCACTTCAGCGTTTCACGGTCGCGCTGCTCTGTGCCGAAGAGGATCCCCTCGACTGTCATCGCGGGTTGATGATCGCGCCGGCCCTTCAGGAGCGCAAGCTCGCCCCCGGACACCTCCGCGCAGACGGGTCGGTCGAATCGACGGCTGAATTGGAGGCCCGTTTGCTGAGCCGCACCAAGGTCGGTGAGGAAATCTCTGACGGGCTGTTTGCCGCGTTCCTAACCGCGGACGAGCAGCGTGATCTCTTAGCCGAGGCATACCGTTTCCAGGCACGGCGCAAGGCCTATCGCCTACGCCCCGGACAGTCCTCGGAGCCACTTCCGGATCCCGCTGGCGAGGAGGATTGCGAGTAATGCGTCTACGGAGGGGATTGATGAGCGGTCCAATCCGCTACGTGGATTGGCAAGCCGCGCGAACCAGAGTAAGATTCTTCTTTTATCCAGCCACACATGACCTGTCTGGGGGTAAGTTATGATGACCCTGCGACAGTTCGCAGAACCTCCACAAGTAATCCCGGCGGCAACTTCCTGGTATCTGGCCGACTTGGGGCAAGCGCTGGGAAAACAGGAGCTGTTCACCAAGCAGTCGCTGCAGAAACTCAAGGTACTGCGTGAACACGCCCTGATCGAGAGCGCGGTCTCGTCGAACCGGATCGAAGGTGTCGAGGTGGACAAGGCGCGTGTCGGCACCATCGTTTTCGGCAAAGGCCTGCTTCGTGACCGCGATGAGGAAGAGGTGCGCGGGTACCGCGATGCCCTCAAGCTGATCCACACCGAAAGTGCTCACCTGCCGGTGTCTGAGGAGACCGTTCGCCGCTTGCATTCTTTGTCTCGTGGCGGCATCGGCGACGCCGGGGAATATAAGCAAACAGACAATGACATCATCGAGGTGTTCCCTGATGGGCGACGCGAAGTCCGTTTCCGCACCGTGCGCGTGGCGGACACGCAGGTCTCCATGTGCGAACTCATCCGGTGCTGGCATGAGGTTCTGAAGCATCGGACGGTCCATCCGCTGATCGCGCTAGGAGCATTCAACTTGGATTTCCTCTGCGTTCACCCATTCCGCGACGGAAACGGCCGGGCTTCTCGCCTCGTGTTCCTGCTCCAGTGTTACCACCTCGGCCTGGAAGTCGGGCGTTACATCAGTCTGGAACGACTCATCGAACAGAATAAAGAACGCTACTATGAGACGCTGAAGCTCAGTTCCGAAGGCTGGCACGAAGGAAATCACAACCCCTGGCACTATATCAACTACCTGCTTTACACCCTGATCGACGCCTACAAGGAATTCGAGCGGCGCGTCGGCCAGACTGCCTCGCCCAAAGGTTCGAAGACAGAGCTGGTTCTCAGTGCAATCGACCGCCGCGTCGGCCCCTTCCAGGCATCCGACCTACAACGCGACTGTCCTGGGGTCGGCGTCGATCTGATCCGGCGCGTCTTGAAGGAAAAACGGCAGTCCGGGCAGGTGAATTGCCTCATCCGTGGACGTAACTCCTTGTGGGATAAGACAGATAAGTGGAAACTAGGTACTACCTAGTTAATTGGGTACTAAACTGGGTACGAAGGCGGATTCCCAAGAATTGCAAGCCCCTGGCTGAGGTAAACTGTCCAACGCTTTGGGCATTCAGGATCGCGGGCAAATGACGCAAAGCTGAAAGGTTCGCTCTGGATAATGAGATCCAAATGCGCCGCACCAGCTCCAGCGCTCACGGATGCCCGTTACTTTCGCTCAGCACTTCGCCGAGGCTGCGATCCAGGATCGTGACCATCTCGTCGATCTGTTCCGCCGTGCTGATGAGCGGCGGGCCGAAGGCGATCCAGTGCGGATCGAACCGACACAACAGGCCATGCTCCAACGCGCGCCGGCCCACACGCACTCCGAACGCCACCTTAGTCGGGAACGGCTCCTTGGTGGCCACGTTGCGGACGAACTCGATGCCCTGGAACAGCCCCTTGCCGCGGATATCACCGATGACGCCATGTTTCTGTGCCAAGCGTTGGAGGCCAGCCCGAAGTCGTTCTCCCTGAGCGCGTGCATTGGCCAGCAGATCCCGCTCCAGAATCTCCTGCAACACCGCCAGTCCCGCGGCACAGGAAATGGGATTGCCCTCAAACGTGTGCCCCTCAACGAAGCCCGGGTTGTCCGCGATCGGTCCCCAGAATGCGTCGGCGATGGGCCGGCGACAAATCATGGCCGACAACGGGGCATAGCCACCGCCCAGCCCCTTGCCGATGCACAACACATCTGGCGTCACACCGAACGTCTCGGCGGCGAACATCCGCCCGGTGCGGCCGATGCCCGTGATGATTTCGTCGAAGATGAGCAAGACGTTGTGGCGCGTGCAGATCTCCCGTAGGAGGGGCAGGTATTCCTCGGGCGGATCGATGACGCCGCCGGTGTGGCCGATCGGCTCGACGATCACAGCGGCCACGGTGGCAGGATCTTCCATTTCGATGACGTCGTTCACAAGCTTGGCACAGGTGATGCCGCAGCTGGGATAATCCTTCCCAAAAGGACAGCGATAACAAGTAGGCGGAAAGACGTGCAAGAAACCGGGAGCGAGCGGCTCATTCACCGTCTTGCGTCCCTTAAGCCCGGAAGCGGACAGCGAACCCATCGTGGAGCCGTGCCAGGAGAGGTAACGACTGATGATCTTATATTTGCCCGGCGAGCCGGTCAGACGGTGGTACTGCCGGGCCAGCTTAATGGCGGCTTCGGTTACCTCCGATCCCCCACACTGAAACTTTACCGCCGACAAGTCGCCTGGCGCTAGCTCGGCGAGCACATTGGCCAGCTGCACGGCGACAGGGTTGGTGCCGTGCATGGGCGGCGAAAAGTGTAGGGTATCGAGCTGACGGTGGACGGCCTCGATCACGCGGCGGTTGTTGTGGCCGACCGCAACGACGTAGATGCCGGACAGCGCGTCGAGATAGCGCTTGCCCTGGACATCCCAGTAATACACGCCGTCCGCCCGAGCCATAATCAAGGGGTGTTTCGACCACTCCGCCATCTGGTCGCGGACGAAGATCTGGCGCAGGAACTCCTCTTCGGT
>JBGQLF010000936.1:0-4986 GCA_041499985.1 Gemmataceae bacterium | reverse complement strand
GGTAAATATTCGTCCAACCCGTTATGGCCGGCCACCGCGCGTTGGAATTATTGGAGTTACGGCGACTCCCAACGGGTTGGACAAATATTTACCTTGAAGGAGTGGCTGGAGGACCATCCCGACGCACGTCCGCTGCACCTGGCCTACTATGGCGTTGTCGATCCGGCGCTGGCGGGCATCGCGTACACCTTACCCCCGCCGGGGCCCCCGTCCGGCGATGCCGCCCCGGCCGCGGAGCAGCAGGGGCCCCGGCCCGGCTGGTATGCCGTGAGCACGAACTACCTGTGCGGCCACCACTATCTGGTGCATGACGGCCGCGGCAACCGCGTTTGGCTCACGGGGCAGCCCTATGCGTACTTCCTGAAGTTCCGCCCAGTGGCCCGGGCTGGCTACTCGATCTGCATCTATCACATCAGTCGAGAGGAGGCTGACCACGCCCGTCAGGAACTCGGCCTACCGGCCCTGAGCGAGCCAGCGAACGGACCGGAGGGCGGGTCGAACGCTTCCTCAGGAACGCGATTGCCAGGTTCGATCAGATCGGTCGGGACGAGGGGCCAGCAGTTGGACCTAACACGGCATAGCCGCAACCAAGAAGGAAAAAGCAGAAACGGCGTTCAACTGGCAGAGTGTTCTTGCACACTCACACTCTGCTGTTAATTCTCCCAGTAAATGTCACCCTCTCTTCCTCGGTATTTGTCGCCTTGGGGTCTTCAGGCCAAGGCAAAGAACCTGGCCATGACATCGCCCGGCAACCAAGAGGAGGCATCGAAGCCGGGAGCGGTGCTTAAAGCAGTCACACGATAGGGACAGCCGATCCTCTTGGGGGCGGAAAGGCGCCGCCGTAGACGGTCCCGGATCACCGCTTGGATGTCGTCGGGTCTCGGGCTGGCGAAGCGCAGTAGCCGTCCGCCTTGGCCGACGCGGCTACACACAGTTCGAAGTAGGCTCGATCGATCCGCCCTTGGTCGTCGATCACGTAGGACCGCCACTTCGGCGGGACGAAATCGACGGCGGTGCTGCGGGGCAGGTTCCGGCCCTGGCGCTCACGCAACTGCCTGAGCAAGTCCACGGCCTCCAAGAGTGGGTCCGGGTCTACGTTCAATCGGAAAGGGAACGCCGCGAGAAACGCCGGAACGAATTGGCGGAGGTGGCCCTACCGTCTGCGGAGGAAGTCGAAGGCATTGTCCTCGTCAGGGCGGACGATCCGGGTGGATTCCTCGACGACTCTCTGGAGCCGCGTGGCCGGGATACGTCGGTAGATGGCCTGCCGCAGCTGGGCATCGCGGACTGTGGGGTCGAGCACGACGCGGGCCAGCTCGCCGAAGAGCTGGACCATCTCGTTGGTGGTCTGGGCTACGGAACTGCGAAAATCCTCGAGGTCATGACCCGCCCGCGCGTACGCCTCCGCTAAGGACAACGGCTGGGCGCTCGCCGTTTCGAGCGAACGGTTGCCGAAGGCAGGCAAGACGGGGTATGATTCGCGTCTGGAGCTTCGGGAATCCCTTGGACACAGCTTTGAGACGCTCTCATGACCAAATCAACTCTTTGGACGATTCGCCCCAGGGCCAACCGGCTCATTCTCCTTTTCAGTACCTGCATCGGCCTGTTCTCCGGCTTGTTGCATGGCGCGGAGGCTGCCGACCCAACCAAGAACCGCCCGAACATCCTCATCCTCGTTTCGGATGACCAGGGCTGGAGAGACATCGGCTATCATGACTCGGAGATACGGACGCCGAACCTGGACCAGCTGGCCACGACGGGAGTCCGCCTCGAAAACCACTATGTCTATCCGACCTGTTCACCGACGCGGGCCGGACTGCTCAGCGGGCGCAATCCGAGTCGGTTCGGCATCCTGGGACCCATCGCCGATCGCAGTGAGCTGGCCTTGCCGCCGGACACGCTCACGCTGGCCCGGTTGCTCAAGGACCGGGGCTATGCAACGGCGATTACGGGCAAATGGCATCTGGGTCTGCGGCCACAGGTGGGACCGCGCCAGTATGGTTTCGACTTCAGCTACGGTTATCTGCATGGCCAGATCGATCCCTATACCCACCTCTACAAGAACGGCGATCGGACCTGGCATCGCAACGAGGGCTTCGTCGACGAGAAGGGCCACGCCACCGATCTGCTGGCCGACGAGGCGATCCGTTTCTTCCAGACCCGGCGAACGGAACCGTTTTTCCTGTATGTGGCGTTCAGCGTGCCGCACACACCGATGCAGGAGGAGGAACAATGGACGAAACCTTACGAGAACCGGATCCAGGATCCGTCGCGCCGGCTGGTGGCCGCCAGCATCACGCACATGGACGACGCCATTGGTCGAATGATGGCGGCGTTGGATCGCACGAGGCAGCGTGCGAATACCTTGATCTTGTTTACCAGCGACAATGGTGGCCAGCAGGGCGGCGCCGGCGACCGGAGCGAATACGGCGGCAAGTACGGGCCGTACAAGGTGCTTGGCGATAACCGTCCGCTGCGTGGCTGGAAGGGCGAGTTGTATGAAGGAGGGATCCGCGTGCCGGCGTTTGTCCACTGGTCCGGCACCTTGCAACCCCGGATCGTCCACGCGCCCATCAGCGTTCTGGATTGGCTGCCGACGCTCGCGCGGCTCGTGGCTTACGACGTCAAGCCGGAGCTACACCTGGAGGGACAGGATGTTTGGCCGCTCCTGACCGGCACAGCCGCCGGTGGTCCCCGCACGCTGTACTGGAAGACACCCAGGCAATCGGCCGTGCGCGTCGGCGACTGGAAGCTGATCGCCACGGGGGGGAACAAGGCACGCTATGAGCTGTTCAACCTGGCCGACGATCCGTACGAGAAGAATGACGCCGCGGCTGAGCAAGCGGAGCGCGTGGCACAGTTGCGGGAGGTACTCAAACGCCAGCAAGCGCTCGATCCCCAGTCGCAGAAAAGTAGAGATGCCAAAGATGAGTGAAATGGATTTGTGTAATAAAGAGACCTTCCTTTGACCGAATGAGAGAGTTCTGCTCCGGACAACGCAAAAGCCTCCAGAGGTCTGGTAGCACACCAGAGGCTTAGAATGTTACCGCTTGCCGCATCGCCTCGAGAGAGTCGAGGGCGAAGCGCTTCTGCTGTCGCCGTACGTAGGCATAACCCAGACGAGCAATCCACTGGTTCGGCCGCGAAAACGCCAGCAGATCGTACCAGACGGAATCATCGGCCTGATGCCATTCCACAGTGAACCGCTCTTCGCCAGACTCCACATGCTCCGGCAGTGTTCCATAGGCGAACCCAAATCTCTCCGCCTCTTCCACGACATACACGATACGGCAGGCGTTCAGCAACCATAGGCCCAGCTGATGCCCAAGAACCGCGACGACCTCCCCGGCCTTGATCGGCGTCTGCGCCCAATAGAGCTGCACCCAGCCGAGATGAAACATCTCCCAGCGCCGCAGGGCCGAGCACGCCGCGGCAAACGTTGCCTGCCCCTTTCCGAGCTGGAGACGATGATGGTCCACGTTGTAGCCGGGGGGCGGTATTTGCTGCGAGGCGCCGACGTCGGCGTAGGAAAAGGGCCGGTCGCACTGGCAGGCCAAAAAGTCGCGGATCTTCTCCTCGGATGGTTTGCGGAGCGCCAGCATGGCCTTGTTCCTCGATGATGAGTTCAGGCCGCGATTTTCTGAACGCACCGATGGAAACCATCGCCACCAGTGCTGGACACCGCTCAATCGCGTCACTTTCCCGACTCCGGCGTCTTCCACAAGCGCGCCGTCTTGTCGAAACTCGCCGTTACGACTGTTCTGCCATCCGGCATGTACGCCACGCGGCGCACCAGGTTCTGATGCATCATCGGCTCGCCCAGCGGCTTACCCGTCACGGCGTCCCACAACCGCGCCGTGTTGTCGAAGCTCCCCGTCAGCACCGTGCGGCCGTCGGGACCGAACGCCACGACGCGAACGCCTTTGGCGTGGCGCAGCGGTTCGCCCAGCGGTTTGCCCGTCACCGCGTCCCACAGCCGCGCCGTGTTGTCGAGGCTCCCCGTCAGTGCCGTCTTGCCGTCAGGGCTCAACGCGACGCCACGCACTTGATCGGAATGCTGCATCAGCGGGCTGAGCGGTTTGCCCGTCGCCGTATCCCACAAGCGCGCCGTCTTGTCGAGGCTGCCGGCCAGGATCGCCTTGCCGTCCGGTGTGAACGCCACGGAACGCACCGACCCCTGGAACTTCAGCGGTTGCGCGACGGGCTGAGCGGTCGTCGCATCCCACAAACGGACAACGTTGTCGTTGCCGCCGGTCGCCGCGAGCTTGCCGTCGGGGCTGAAAGCGACGATGTACAAGCGGTCGCCGTGGCGCAGCGGTTCGCCGATCGGCTTGCCCGTCGCCGCGTCCCACAGCCGCGCCGTGTTGTCGTGGCTGCCGGTGAGCAACCGCTTGCCGTCGGGGCTATACGCGACGGCGTACACGAACCCTTCGTGCCGCAGCGGTTCGCCGATCGGCTTGGCGGAGGAGATGTCCCACAGGTGCGCCGTTTTGGCGCTGCCGGTGAGCAACATTTTGTCGTCGGGGCTAAAGGCGACGCTCTGCACGTGGCCGCCGTGCTTCAACGGCGGCGTGACCGGTTTGCCGGAAGCGGCGTTCCAGACGCGCGCAGTATTGTCGCCGGCGCCGGTGGCGACGAGCTTACCGTCGTGGCTGACCGCGAGGGCGTGCAGGGCGTCCTCGTGGCGCATTGGTTCGCCGATCGCAACCGGCGCTGGGTCGGCGGCGACGAGGGCTGGAATCAGAAGCAGCGCCGCGAGAATGAGAATGCATTTCATAGGAAGGCACCATCCATTTCAGCGTTTCGGGGCAACCCGCAGCACGTGCGGCCTCTTCTCCACGTTGCCCGCAGCGTCTTCCGCGTGGGCCGTCAATTCCGGCGCGCCGTCGAGGACCACTTCCCACTCCGCGAAGTTCGGGGTGAGCGGACGCGCCTCCTTACCGTTGACTACCACCCGCTGGACCGTGCCATTGTCGGAAGTCGTCC
>JBGQLF010000935.1:0-4989 GCA_041499985.1 Gemmataceae bacterium | reverse complement strand
TCGGCGAGCCGGGCATCGACCATCGGACTGGTTTCATCCACGCGCCGGCCGACACGGCCGACAATGCGTTGGACGATCTGGATCAGGTGGCGGTCATCGTGAAAGGCCACGTTTACTGCTTCGAGCCGGCCTTGCCGCTCGACATAAACGGTCTTGGGGCCGTTGATCAGGATATCGGTGATGCTCGTGTCGCGCATCAGCGGTTCCAGGGGACCCAGGCCAAAGGTCTCGTCGAGCACCTCATTGACCAAGCGGTCACGCTCGCTAAGGCTGAGCAGGTCGGAGCTGCGGCGGCACAGTTCCTCGGCCGCTCGGCGCACTTCCAGACGCAGTTCCTCCTCGTTCATGGTGCCGATGGCCGCCAGATCCATGCCGGCGATCAGCTGCTCGTGCAGCTCCCGTTTGTAGGAGAGATAGCGCTCCTCGCCGGGCAGCTTGGCACCGTTCAAGAGATCCGGGGGAGGAGTCCCACGTCCTGTCATGGGGGTCGTCCTTATCTTGGTATGTGGTCCAGTCATAACCGATCTCAAAATAGTCCTGGAAGGAGCCGGGCACGCACTCTCGCCTGGTAGGCGCGGTAGTGGGGGTCGCGGCTCAGTAGACGCTCCTCGGCCAACAGCCGGGGAATTTGCAATCCGTAGGCGACGCCATAAGCAAACAGGTTCCAGAGGCTCGGGTGCATCAGCACGAACGCCAGGTGGCTGAGCAGATAACCGGCATACATCGGATGACGCACCAGGCGATAGGGACCGGTCAGTCGCAGGCCCCGGTGCGCCGGCACACAGCCGATGCTGCGTCCCAACGTGAGCTTGGCGTGTACTTGCACTACCATGCCCATCAAGAGAACCGTCGCTCCCACGGCCGGAGGTAACCAGGCCACTTCGCTCCCGGGGCGGACCAGCAGGGGCGTGCACGTGGCTCCGAGCGCCACCAGCCACTCGGCCGGATGGTTGGAGATCTGGATCGGGCGGCGCCGCATCAACAAGAACACGACCACCAGACCCTCGGAGGGAAGCAACAGGAGACTAATGGGGTCGCCGGTTGCCAAGTAGCCTCCCAGCATTCGAACCACCAGCCAGCCATACAAGGTGAGCACCAGCAGCCGCTCCGCCCAGTCCAGCAACGAAAGGGCGAGGGACGAGGGACCAGGGGTACGGAGCGAGGGACGAGGAACCAGAGGTACGGAGCGAGGGACAGCAGTGCGGTTCGTGGAAGCGACTTTGGTAGACATGTCCATTCCAATGGCTCGTCCAACGCTACTTGACCTATCCCCGTTCGAGAACCCTGGCATTACTCCCTCCTCACTCCTCGCCCCTTCTTTGTGGGGCAGACATTCTTGTCTGCCGCCGTCGTGGCAGGCAAGAATGCCTGCCCCACTCAGTGGCGGCCATTGATGCTCATCGCCAGTTGGGCGATGCTCATGCAGACCTTGGCCGAGGGACTCTCCAGCACGGCCGGGACGCCATTGTTATTAGCCCGGTTGATGGTCTTGGAATCCTCGGGGACGTAGTGAAAGATCTTCGCGCCCAGGGCATCCTCGGCCCTGGCGGCGGGGACTTCCTTCGGCTGCCCATAGCGATTGACGACCAGGCGCACCCGGTCCGGACCGAGGCCCATCTTTTCCAGTTGTTCCAGCGTGCGCCGGACATTGCGTAGGGCCACGAACTCCAGCCGGAGCACGACCAGGACCACGTCGGCAAGGCGAAGCGCCTGAAGTTGCTCCTCGCGAAAGGAGTGATCGAGATCCGCCAACACATACGGAAAGTAAGCCCTACCCAACGTCAGAGCCTGGCGAATACCTTCCGGGGTAACGTGAGCCAGGTCCGCCAAGGAGCCCGGAGGAGCCAGCAAGTGCACCCCGCTGGCATGACGCACCAGCGAGTGCTCGAACATGACGCGGTCGACGCGGCGGGCATTGAGGCACAGATCCGCCAGCGTGTGCGTCGGTTTCAGATCGAGCAGAGCCGCCAGATCGCCCGCCTCCAGTTTCAAATCGACAAGCAGGGAACTCTTGTGCTCTTTGGCCAGGACCGTGGCGAGGTTAGCGGCCAGAGTGCTTGAGCCACTGCCCCCGCTCGGAGCCAGGATGGCAATCAGGCGACCGGGTTCCGTCTGCGTTGCCCCCTGAGTCTGCTGACGAACGAGGGCAGCTTCCAACTCCGGTTCCAGATCCGCTTCGTCCACATAATCATCCGCACCGCCGCGCAAGACGCGCAGAACCAGTTTCGAATCGGACGCTGGCCCAATGGCCAGCACTCGGCCCGGGATCCGGGGCCGTAGCTCACCCAGCACGGCCAGGGCACGGAGCGGGTCGGGGGACAGAACCACGACCAGCAGGTCGGGATGCTCCTGGGCCAGCCGCTGGCTCCCCTGGTCGAGACCGACAACATGGGCGGCGGGACACTCTTGCCCTTGACGCAGCAGGCTTTGGCGGACTCTCAGACTCAAGGGATCATTCGCACTCAGGATGAAAGCTTGCATTCGGTTGCCTCATTGGGGAGCGTTGTAGCCTAGCGTTGCGGGGAATTCGTCGTGGACGATGGCACGATCACCACGCCCTCGCTGGATCCGCGCAGCGTTCGGATCTGCGACATGGGTACCAGGTCGGGAGCGATCTTCCCCGAGGCGGACTGATCCTTGCGTGCCTGCTTTTCCAGCACCTTGCCGAACGCTTCCAGAACTCCAAGGGCGCGTTCATCCCAGGGCTTTTCCTGATGGAAGCGCAGGTCGGCCAGGGTGGCTGGCCGCGTCTGGGCCGCGAGGTTGTCGCCGGGGTTCCTCAGGGTCAGGTGCAACGTTCCCTTGTTTTGGCCCAGATCCAGCTTGGTCGCCTGATCGGGCGTGACCAACAGGGTCACGGAACGCATTTCCTTGACATCGACCTTGTTCTCCGCAGGGACATCGACGCGCTGATCCACGGCCAGAATCTCGACATTTTGCAAGAGCGTGGTCGTACTGCCGCCTCCCGTCTGGTCGTTCCCACTGACGTTGCTGACCGTCAGCAGAACGTCCACCTTGTTGCCGGGCAGGATGAAGCCGGCCACGCCCGACGCCACGTTCGGTGTCTGGATGGTGAAAGCCCGCATCCCCTTGGGAATGAGGGCCGCCATGCCCCGCCCCGTCCCCTTGGTGGCGAGCTTGGCCTCGAGTACCGCCTCATCCTTGACCAGTGGGCTAAACACAACGCGATCGACAACGTCTTCCAGTCGCGGCAAGGTCCCTTCCGGCACCAGATCCTTGGGACAGGCGCGGATCTTGACGAGTTCCGAAGAGATCGTCGCTCCGCGCGGGATATCGGCCGTCGCCACGACGACCGGCACGGTATCGGCGCTCATGCCCGCCCCCTGGTTCCGTAAGGTGTGGATCCCCAGGGCGGCCGACCCGCCGAAGATCAAGGCCAAGGCCACGACAACAATGCTTCGCAGGCTCACCCGTCACCTCCGCTTTCACGGGATGTTACTGTGCCACGTCCAGACGAGCGTGGCCACGATCCCCAAGGCCACCATCGCCGCGAACGGAATCAAGCGATGCCGGCGATCAGACCGGTTCACTCCCAGCTCGACCTGGTCATCAGCTCCGAGATGCCGGCCGATGACCCTCAGTCGATGCCAGACAATTTGTAAATTGATCCAGGTCTCGCTCACTCTGCCATAAGCGACCACAAGCACGAGGGCATAGATGCCGGTGGCGAGGGAGCTGGCGATGAAGACATAGAAGGTGAAGGGCATGCCGAGCCAGGCACCGACGGCAGCCATCAGCTTGACGTCACCAGCCCCCATGCCGCCCATGACATAAAAACCAATCAAGATGCCGAAGCCAAATACGAGTCCCAGCAGGCTGCCTGCCAGTTCCCCAGGTCCGCCGAGGACGCCGTGGTAGAAGAGTCCGGAAGCCAACAGCGGCAGCGTGACGACGTTGTAGATCTTAAACTTCCACACATCCAGCACCGCGGCGGCAAGGGACGCCACGAGCACGATGGCCATGGGGAGAGCAGGGGCGTGATCCACGGCTTGGATCTCCTCAGGGAGTTGGCTGTCCGATCAAAGGCCAGGTCCGGATACATTGAACATCGCCTTGACCATCTGCCCGATCACGGACACTGCCTTGAAACAAACCACGGCGATGAGACCGATCAGGATACCGTATTCCACCAGATTGGCACCCGCTTGTTGCGTCCAGAATCGTTTGGTGGCAGCGAAGAACTTGGCCATGTGGCTTTTCCCTCAACGGCGAGGGAAGCCTGCTTTCGCAGCCCGGGCGGTGCAGGGGGGGAGCCCGACCAGGCCGCGTAAGCAGGCCACCCAACCAGACAGAGGTCCTTTAGACGGCCCCTCTTCAACCCCCCAAGGCAGCGGCAATGTTGGTAAAGACCGCCTGTGCCTTGTTGCCGACGGCGGAAACGCCCGCGATGCAGACGATGGCGATAAGCGCCACCAGCAACCCGTATTCCACCAACGAGGCACCTTCTGTGCGGCTCAGAAACTTCTTGGCGGCGCTAATGAACTTGGCCATGGACACTTCTCCTTTCAAGCAGTGAAGACAGGTTCGTCAAGAGGCTTAACACCGATCCGGTGGGAGCGACAATCACCAGTGCACTGTCCAACGGAAATGACTATCGTTCTCCTGATGCTCATAAGCCATTGCATGCGGCGTGCCAAGGGCACCCGCGCTCCGTGCGAATTGCAAGAAAACCGTAAAGCAAGCCAAGAACCAGCCCAAAATGGCAAGAAAACGTGGGCTGGCCTGGAACACGTGCACCAAATGCCAAGAATGCATCGCTTGCTTTCTTACGACAAAACGGTGTTACCGGATGCGACTGTCCAACTTGGGTTACACTTTCGTGTAATCCCCCGAGTAGGCGCCACGTTTCGTTGACAGTTGCCATGTGGGATGAACCGATTACCGACCTGCCGCCCCTCAACCCGATCGTCATGCAGGCCCACATCGAGACCGGCTAGCGGCATTGTCCTTTGCACTCATCAAGCCGAG
>JBGQLF010000934.1:0-4991 GCA_041499985.1 Gemmataceae bacterium | reverse complement strand
AGGCCCGCGATGTGTTGTTCCAAGCGTTCGCTAGCGAAGTTAACGGCAAGGCAGACGCCGTTGGTTTACCCCTGTCCTCCGGCCGAGGACTGATCGAGGGACGGACGGGCGACTCGGCTCCGGACGGCCTCCACGACAGCGACTGGTTTGATGTCAACGCCCTGTTCGGCAACCTGAACGATAGGAGCTAGTGAGACTCCGGTTGCCCACGTCCGTGTTCGTTTGCTGGGGAGCCGCAAACGACCGTTTCGTCGCGGTCGCTTGCGGCTCCTCGCTTCCCCGGAGCGGTCGCCATTTCCGGTGTCCAGTTCGCCATGATCCGGGGTGCCCTCGACTGGTATTGGGAGATCGGTTTCGCGCCGTGGCGGGGCAGGAGTCTTATCCGCCAGGACACCACGGCGGAAGTCTCCTTCCACACAAACCCGAAACGCTAGCGCGGTTGGCGTACGGGTGTAGTGGTGGAAGTAGATGCCGCGAGCCGAGCGGCACCGGGCCAAGCGGCTCGCGGGAGCCGGGTCCGGCTCGGCTCGCCGGACCTACCTCGCTACACGCCGCCGCAAAACGCTCTAGCGAGGGAAATTCAACCCTTGCTAGCGCTTCAGGCTTGTGAACCAGGGCCCAGAACTTGTGCCTGCGTGTACGAACTTTCCAACAATTCCCTCTCTTGGTGGCACCGTCAGGGAGGTCCGCTATGTTCTGCCCTTGCTGTCGGGACCGTGATCGGCGAAGGGGCTTTACGCTGATCGAACTGTTGGTGGTGATCGCCATCATCGCCGTGCTCATCGGGCTGTTGCTGCCTGCGATCCAGAAGGTCCGCGAGGCGGCCAACCGCTTCGCGTGCGCCAACAATCTCAAGCAGCTGGGCCTCGCCGTTCACCACTACCACGACGCCTTCCGCCAGCTGCCGCCGGCGCGCCTCGGTGCCGATGGGGGCGTCACCTGGGCCGTCTTCATTTTGCCCTATCTGGAGCAGGAAAATTTCTATAAGCAATGGAACTTGAGTCAATGGTACTACACCCATCCCGAAGCCGTGCGCAAGACGCCGGTGAAGACGTATTTCTGCCCGTCCCGGCGCGGGCCGAACGCTGCGTTCAGCATTCTCATCGGGGCGCCGGCACTCGGCGTCTCCGACGTGCCGGACACCGGCTGGCCGAGCACCACCCACTATCCCGGAGCCTTGGCGGATTACGCGTGTAACAACGGGGATAACCAGAACACCTACTCGGGGTCGTGGGAGCAGGCCAATGGCGCCCTGATCATTGCGGACAGCGTCCCCCCCGCCAGTGCGAGTCCCCGCGTCTTTACCAGGTGGCAGTCCCTGACCAGCATGGCCTCCATCCAGGATGGGGCTAGCAATACCCTCCTGATCGGCGAAAAGCATGTGCGGCCGGGCGAGTTTGGCCGCAGCGATTGTAGCGGCGTCAGCATGATGGGCGATTCCTCGACTTACAATGGCGACCCGTTCTGTGGGGCCATTCGCCTGGCCGGCCGGACGAATCCGCTGGCGCTGTCGCCCCAGGATAGCAACAAATTCAATTTCGGCAGCTGGCATCCGGGAATTTGTCAGTTCGTGTTCTGTGACGGGAGCGTGCGGTCCCTGTCGGTGTCGCTCTCCGGGGTCACGTTGGGTCTGCTGTCGGCGCGCAATGATCGCCAACCGATCCCCAACTTCTGAGTGCGGGGCCAGCGCTGCCGGCCCCGGGGCGACAACGCGTCCGATCCGTTCGTCCCGAGTCTCGCCGCGGACCGATCAGGGTTTCGCGACAAGGATGGTGAAGTAATTCTTCTGCTTGTCCGGTGTCACCGTGAATTCCAAATGGGAGGTTTCGGGCCTCTGCAAGCGTGGGTGAATCAGGGGGCGAACCGGCGTTCCTTCCTTCGCCCCCGGCGGCGGCATCACGGCGACGCGATAAGACCCTTCCAGGGCGCCATCGCCCTCCGAGAAGGTGCTGAGCTGAAAGGTGCCATCGGGCTGAATGTTGCCACGCGCACCGACCTTGGCCCCTGGGGTCACCGACTCAAAGACCACCCACCCGGCGGTCAAGGGCGTGCCATCCTTGAAGGTGACTTTGCCCTGCGCCGGGTACAGGTTGTTGCCCCCGCAGCCCACCAGGCTCAGACCGGCAAGCCCGACCAAGGCAAGCAGCCACCGGAAGGTTAAGGTGGAACTCAGGGGAGCCATGATCGTATCCTCCAGCAGAAGCAGGGACGGAGATCGAAGCCACGAATAAGTGAGTCCTACCCTTCTCGCCAGCGCGGGGCAAGCTCTTGCCGAGCGGATGCCTCGACCTCTCAGGCCAAGAAGCCGACCAGCCGTCCTACAGCGAAACCAAGTCCTGCCGCTCGCCTTTGGCATCAAGAGTGGAGTTGCACACTGGCCCGATGCGCTAGCAGCGCTCTGGCGACGGTGACGAAAGCCAAATCGAGCAGGGACAGCTGACCGTCAATCACGAGCAGGTGGCTCCTGTGCACAGCTGCTGTGCCGTGGCCAGGGAACCTGAGATGTTGATCGACGCGAAGGCAGTTTCTATAGCAGAGCCAACTTACATGAACATCTACCCGGTAGTCGGCCAAGCACGGAAGCACCTCAGGCATGACGAGGCGATCACAACGCGGATGGTCCACCCCCAGAGCAGCGTAGGGGCGACCGCACGAGCCGCCTGGAGGCTTTCTTGGTTCGGGGACGCTCTCCCTCCTTTCGGTCACCCGGACCATACCTTAATTGCAGATTTGAGATTGCAGATTGATTTTCCAATATGCGATCTTAAATATGCTAACTGCCAGCAGCGGACGCCGCTACCGGCGCGGCGCCCGCTCCACGCTCAGCGTGATCGGGTTGGTGCCCGGCTTGACCGTGGCCTCCAAGCCAGAAGTCTTCAGGTCGTAGTAACGCACGTTCATCAGCCCAGGGGCAATGTTGGAGTTGTCGGGGCCAGGCATTTGCTTGCGGGTCTCGATACTGGTCACCTTGTAGTTGCCGGCCAGCGCGCCGTCACACCTCCCGAACGCGCTATGGTGGGAGTCCCCGCGTTCAGCGCTCAGGCAATACCAGAAAAAAAATTTCACTAGCGGCGAAGTTTTTTGCTTCCCATCTCAACTTTCCGGTGTTAAAACCACCGTCACCTGAGTATCCGCCCTGCCCTGGGTGATTTGCTACTCAGGCCCTGCTACTGTTCCCTACCTGAGAGGCTCCTGCCCGGGCAGTTGTCCCTGGCACCCTCTTGGGCGCTACTCGGAAGAAGCACAGCCCGACAGATGCCGAGAGGGTAGAACCTCCCGCGGCCCGGTGGGTGAGGAACGCCAGCCGGTGGGGTTCGCTCGTCCCTTGCAACGGGGCTAGCGATGTCCCAAAAACTGTGGCCCGCCCGCTCCCCGGAGCGGCCTGCCGCGCCTGTCTACTGTATCGTTCTTCATCTTCTGGCAAAGGAGCCTGCTTCCGATGTCTCACTACAACTCGATCGACCTGAACGTCCGCCAAGTCAAACGAAACCGTCGCACGGCTGGCCGATGCCGGCCACAAGCCCGCCGCTCCCGGCCATGCCTGGAGGCCCTCGAGCAGCGGGTGCAGCCGACCATCACCGTGTTCCAGCAAGGAGTAGCCGGCTACACCAGTACCCACGACACCCAGATCTCCGCCGGCATGGCCGACACCACGGGCAACCTCGCGACCGTGTCGGTCGCCGGCCCCGGCGCCACCGGTGGCCAGGTTGAGGGCCTGATCCGCTTCGACAACCTCTTCGGCACCGCCGCCAACCAGATCCCCATCGGCGCCAAGATCAACGCCGCATCCCTCACCGTCGAGGTGCCCACCGCCAGTAACTTCCCCGTCACTCTCAGCCGCATGCTGGTTGACTTCACCGAGACCTCGACCTGGAACCAACTCGGCGGTGGTATTCAGGCCAACAATGTCAAGTCCCTGTTTGCTGCCGACAGCAGCCTCGACCCGGCCCAGGGCCTGGGACCGCGGGCCTTCAACGTCACCAGCTCGGTGCAAGCCTGGGCCTACAATGCCTCCAACAAGGGCTGGGCCGTGGTCATGAGCAGCGGCAATACCACTTGGCAATTCGCCTCGTCCGAAACGACCGCCAGCCGCACGCCCATCCTGGCCGTCGACTGGACGGCGCCGAGCGCCGCCGCCGGCACCTTCGGCTTCAGCGCCGCGAGCTACCGTGTCAACCAGAACATCGGCAGTGCCACCATCACCGTCAACCGCACCGACGGCAGCCTAGGCGCGGTCTCGGTCAGCTACGCGACCAGCAACGGAATCGCCACCGCCGGCCAGGACTACACCGCCGCTTCCGGGACCCTCAACTTCGCCGCCAACGAGTTCAGTAAGACGTTCACGGTCCCCATCACCAAGCAAGCCCTGCTCGGCAACCCCGATAAGACTGTCAACCTGAACCTGAGCAACCCGACCGGCGGCGCCGTCTTGGGGACCCCGGCTGGCGCCGTGCTGACCATTGTCGACCAAACCGACAGCGTCCAGTTCAGCGCGGCCACCACCACCGTGGCCGAGAACGTCGGCAACGCCACCATCACCGTCAGCCGCACCGGCCTCGGTGGCGGCGCTGCCTCGGTGCAGTACACGACGGTGCGCGGTTCGGCCACGCCGGGCCAAGACTTCACTGCGGTCAGCGGCACGCTCAACTGGGTCGACGGCGACGCCAGCCCCAAGACCATCACGGTGGCGATCACCGATGACACCCTGTACGAGGCGACGGAGAAGTTCTACGTGGACCTGAGCAACGCCACGGGCGCGGCCGTGCTGGGCAGCGCGACGCGGGCGACGGTGTCCATCACCGATAACGACCCGGCGCCCGCACCCGTCACGGTGACCTTCCAACAGGGGGCCGCCAGCTACACCGGCGTCCAGCACGTCGAGCTCCGGGAAGACATGCCGGGCACGCACCTGCTCGAGAACGCTACGGGCCTGCTCCGCACGGACGGTGTGGATGGCTCTCAGAACTTACAGGCCCAGGTGTTGCTGCGCT
>JBGQLF010000933.1:0-5006 GCA_041499985.1 Gemmataceae bacterium | reverse complement strand
TGAAGGAGCCGGCCAACTTCGTCTGGTGGAAGTCCTTGTCGAAGACGTCGATGGTGCCGTTGTGGAAGTTCGTGGCGTAGATGAAGTTCCCCTGGGCGTTGCTGCCGAGGGTCAGCGCCTTGTAGACGGCGCCCGCGGCCGAGTTGTCAGCGGCGACGACGGCGTGGTGCACGTCCACCTGGGGGTTCCAGGCCGTGAGGGTGCCGTCCTCGGTGGCAAAGACGATGTTGGCCGGGGCGCTTCGGCCGTGTTCGGAAATCACGAAGTCCGAGGTGGTGTTGCGAATGTTACCGGTGGGGGCCGCCGTGCCCGAACCGCCTGGGGGCAGCGGGATGTCGGCAGTAGCGGGGTGGGGACCGCCGTGGACGTCGTAGACAGTGGACAGCCCGGTGCCGTTGTCGGAAACCCGGAAGAGACCCGTGGTGGGGTCCTGGGACAGACCCCAGGGATTGATCAAATTGTGATCCATGCTGGCGGCAAAGCCGGGCATGTCGGAAACGAGGTTCGCCTGCTGGTAGATGGCGTTGGGCAGCGGCTTGAAAAAGTTCTGGTCCACGAACTGGGCCACCGCTTGGCCCAACGTTTGGCCGGCCGTGACATCGAACCGGAAATGAATCCCGCTCCAGACGACGCTGTTCTCCGCCTCGGTCGCCGCGGCCGAGAAGCTGGTGAACGAGTGCGTCACGCCCGCCAAGTCCTCAGACGTTAGGGTGAAGCTGATGTTGTCCGTGCCGAAGAAATGGGCGAGTACTGTCGAGGCCGCGCCGCTGACGACGGCGTGCCCGGAGACATACGAAGGGTTCGGCGGCGTGTTGAGCAGCGGCAGCCAGGTTGGATCG
The DNA here is from genome assembly GCA_041499985.1 of Gemmataceae bacterium. Taxonomy (GTDB): domain Bacteria; phylum Planctomycetota; class Planctomycetia; order Gemmatales; family Gemmataceae; genus JBGQLF01. The sequence goes on along the minus strand of JBGQLF010000933.1, from coordinate 4,167 downwards.
GCGACGGTGCTGGGATTGCCGGTCTGGTCGGCCAGCTGAATGGCCGTGACCGGCCGCCACCGGTTGAACGTGTACTTGGCATCAAAGTGGCCGATCACAGCGTCGGCCACCGCGACGTTCAGTTCGGCGAACAGCTGGGCGTTCTGGTCCAACGTATTGCCCTGAGACGTGGCCGCACTTTTCGCGATCTCATTCCAGTAGCCGGGAACCTGCGGGGTGCCGGCCTTGCCCTCCCAGAACCGAGCAACTTCCGTCTCTTGGGCCGTGCGGACGGTGCTGTTCACGCGCCCGAAGTCCTTGGTCTCGTTGAAGGCGGCCGTGTACTCCGCGCTGGTCAACGCCGGTGGAGGCGGCGGCCGAAACTGGGAGCCACTGTCCAGGGCGAAGGGCGTGACGAAGGGCCATTGCGGCGTCTGGGCCGGCGCGAAGGCAGGCGGGGCCGGCCGCCAATCGCCCGGGGCAGTTCCCGGAATCAAGGGCACTACGGCGTCTGAACCGTCCGTGACCCGTCCGATCAGGGTCCGCTCGGCGACGAAGCGCCCCACGGCGATGCCGTCGGTCTTGGCCGGGCCGTCGGGGACGTTTGCCAGTGACGCCTGAAACATCGCCTGGAACAACGCCAGGTCGGTCGGAAAAAGGGCGGCCCCGGTAAAGAGTCCCGCCGCGGCGGCCGCCGCCACGGGCGACGCATCGGCTGGCGCAGTCGCCGGTACGTGAAAGACGCTGGCAATGTGATCGATGGCGTTCACCGCGTCAAAGATTGCCGAGTGTACGACCGCCAGATCACGCGATGCAAAGCCGATCGTTGGTTTGTCGGTCCGAATGGCGGCCAGGACGGCCTGGTTAAATTGAAGGACCACGTCGGCCGCGAGCAAGCAACGCTCCTCGAGCGACTCGATGCTCAGGCGGCGGGACTGTTGCCAACGGTTCCGGTTTCGGGGTGCTCGGGATTGGGGGGTACGGAAGCGGTGCCAAAGAGGCGTCGACATCAGAAACTCCTTTCACTCAGGTCAGAGGGGTGCTTGGTACAGGGACTCTTCAAGGGACGGAGAACAGGATTGGCGATGAAAAAGGCCGTTATAGTCTCTGGTTAGGTAATCACCAATTGAAGAAGTCTTCTCCGTGCGCGAGGAGCCCGCCGAAGTGCCCCGTTATCCCGATTAGCAGTGCCCCGATGAACAGCAGCACGCGCGTGAGCAGGCTTCGTACGCCTTGGCGGGCATCCCGTTCGGAAAAGACCGCGGTGACGACCACCCACAGGCCCGCCGCTGTCCCAAGCCAGCGGTGGAGGGTCAGGATCTGGGGCATGCTGGCCCCGTACCCGTTCAGGGCGTGAAGCCACCCGAGCACGATGGTGGCTATGACGGAGATCGCCCCGAGCAGTACACAGAAGCGGACCGCCGGCCCGGGAACTCGGGATGTCCGCCCGATGGACCAACACTCACCGACCGCCGCGGCGACCAGGAGGCCGATGGGAAGGTGCAAGAGCACCACGTGGAACTTGCCGATCCAGCGGAGGAAATGCCTGCCAAGCAGTAGGGCCGTCGGCTTGGCCGCGTCCACTTCTTGCGGCTGGGTGCTCGGCGGAAGCTTCGGAGACCCCAAGGAGGCCACGGATGGCGCCCCCGCGGCGATCCAGGCATGGATCACTTCTTTTTGCTCGGCGGTCAAGGCTCCGGTCGGGGAATCGACCGGGGGCATCTCGCCGCGCTGGACCAGTTCCCAAAGTTCGGATTCGGACGGGCTGGAAGGCACCACCATCTCGCGGTTGCTCGCCACGCGCGCCAGGTCGAGGACGTACCCAAACCTCCCCTTGGGCTTGGCCAGGTCAGGCCCGTGGCAACCGGCACACTTGGCCGCGAACACGCCCCGGACCTCGGAAGCCAGGTCGCGCTGCCCACCCGGTGCGGAGTCCGCGGCACGGACCGATCCCGGCTCGCAGACGCCTGCGCTCAGAACACAGCAAAGAAGGAAGATGCGCCAGTTCATTGGAGCCTCCTGAGGCAGTGAGCAGGCCTTCTGCTCGTTTTTTGCGAGCAGGAATGTCTGCGATTCATAAAGGGTCAGGAGCCAGGGCAGAGAAGAGGGATCCGTACGGCCCCCTGACCCCATCCAGATGCGCTTGGCTCATTCGAGCGTGGGATCAGCGATGGCCAGGGAGCCGTTGGTGGCCACGTAGGATACCCGAGACAGACCCAGCGCGCCGCGTAGCTTCGCTGCGGGCAGATCCCGGAGTGGACCCGGTGAGCCGCGTCCCGGCTCTCCTTGTGGGAACGCCGTCGAGCGGGCGGTGTGGAAGACGACCTTTCCTTCGATCTTTTGCATGATCTGGTGAATGTGGCCGTTCAGCACCGTGACCGAGCCGAAGCGTTTGAGAAGCGCCAGCGCCTGCTCGGCGTCCTTCGTTCCCCAGCCCCACTTTTCGTAGACCGCCCACAGGGGCACGTGCGCGAACACGACCACGGGGGTGCTGTCCGTCCGCGCGGCTACGTCCTTTTTCAGCCATTCCAGCTGCTCCTGGCCCAGCACGCCGAGGCCATTGGGACTGCCGGACTTCGCGTTCGCCACGTTCACGAGACCGATGAAATGGACGCCCTTGTAGTCGAAACTGTGCCAACCGGTACCCCGGGTCCCTTTGCCGAAGCGTTCCAGGTAGAGCTTATTGTCGTCGTTATCGAAGTCATGTTCGCCCGGCACATAGAGCACCTTTTCCGCCTGGACGCTCTTGAGTACCTGGGCGAGAGTGTCGAACTCCTCGGGCTTGGCCAGATGGGTCAGGTCTCCGGTGTGCAAGAGGAAGGCGGGCGTCTGGGGCAGCTTGTTAATCCGTACAATGGCCATCTGTAAAGTTCCTACTACGTCCTTGTTCGGCTCCCTCATGAAACCAATATGGCTGTCGCTGATTTGCACGAACGAGAAGTCCGTGGCTGCGGCATGTTTGGGTTCCTGACCGAACACCTGGGCAGAGAGGATGCCGCCGTGCAGGGTCCAGACGAGCCCCGTGCCGGCCCAGGCCATACATTCGAGGAACCCGCGGCGGTCGATGCCGTCGCCTTGTTGATCAGGGATAATTCGGTTCGACATTCAGTATCTCCTGTACAGTTGCGAGGCCAGTCCGATCCCATTCTGCTCACCCACCTATACCGCTTCGCCTGGGCGATTATTCCCTTCATTTGGAAAAACCTCGCACCCTTCACAGGGCTGTGCCCTATCCCTTTCCCGTGGTGAGAATAAAACAGCCCATAGCGTGGTCTTGTATTGGGGTGGAAGCCAAGCGGGAAGCCAAGCCGTTGCAAGCAGTCGACAACCGAGCGCGCTTCGAACAAGCCCTGTTGCCACACTTGGATGCCGCGTACAACCTGGCGCGCTGGCTGATGCGCGACGATCATGACGCGGAGGACGTGGTCCAGGAGGCCTATCTCCGCGCCCTGAAAGCCTTCGGCGGGTTTCACGGGACAGATGGCCGGGCCTGGCTACTCGCGATTGTGCGCAATGCCTGTTACACCGCGCTACAGCGAAAGCGGACCGTGGGACCCGCGACGACCTTTGACGAAGAGATCCACAGCATCGAAACCGAGGAACTGAATCCCGAAGCATTGCTGCTGCGCAAGGAAGACAAGCAAGCAGTTCAAGAGGCTGTGGAAGAGCTGCCCGTGGAATTACGCGAAGTGGTGGTGCTCCGCGAGCTGGAAGGCTGTTCGTACAAAGAGATCGCCGCCATCGCCGAGATTCCCCTGGGTACAGTCATGTCACGCCTGGCCCGGGCCCGTGACCGACTTCAGCAACGCCTGGGCGGATTTAGGAACAAGGAATCGTAACTTGGACTGCCAACATGCCGAAAAGCTCCTCCACGGCTACGTGGATGGCGAGCTGGATTTGATACGAAACTTGGAGATTGACGAGCATCTGCGCGATTGTACGGCGTGTGCGCAGGCGTATGCGGCTCTCCGCGCCTTGCGGTCGACGATCCAAGGCCACGCGCCGTATTTTAGGCCTCCGCCGGATCTCCACAAGCGCCTTCAAGCTGCTGTGGGCAAGACCAGCCCGGCCGGAACTGCTCCCTTCGGATCGATGCGCCTCGGGCTCGCCGTCGCGGCTTCGCTGATCCTGGGCTTGATCGCGGGTTGGAGTCTGAGATTTGTTCCGTCCTCTCAGCCTAACTCTGTC
>JBGQLF010000932.1:0-5009 GCA_041499985.1 Gemmataceae bacterium | reverse complement strand
TGGCTCATCTCCGCCTGCTCCGGACTCATGTACTCCAGTGTCCCGACCAGGCTACCGAATTGGGTGAACATGGTGCGCTCCGTGAGTTGTTGGCCGGTCGCCTTGGCGATGCCAAAGTCGATGACCTTGGGCACCGCCACGCCATCGTAGAGGCAGACCAGCACATTAGACGGTTTCAGGTCCCGATGGATGATGCCCTTCTGATGGGCGTGTTGAATCGCGTGGCAGACGGGAAGGAACAGTTCCAGCCGCTCTTTGGGTGTCAGGTGGTGGTCGTCGCAATACTTCGTGATGGGGACGCCGTGGACCAGCTCCATGACAAAGTAGGGGCGTCCGCTCTCGGTGGCGCCCGCGTCGAAGACCTTGGCGATGTTCTGATGATCCATCAGGGCCAAGGCTTGGCGCTCGGCCTCGAAGCGAGCGACGACCTGTTTGCTGTCCAGGCCCGGCTTGATGATCTTCAGCGCGACCTTGCGGCGGACTGGCTCCTGCTGCTCGGCCATGTAGACGACGCCCATGCCGCCTTCGCCGATCTGTTGCAAGAGCTTGTACGGGCCGATGCGGGTGCCGGGGCCTTCGACGGGCGCGTAACCAGAAGTCGGAGTAAAGGCCGGCAGGGGAGGATCGAGAGAACTGCCGGCCTCGTCATAGGCCCGGAGCAACGCCACGACCTTTTCTCGTAGGTCGGGAACGTCGGCGCAGGCTTGATCCAGGTAAGCGTTGCGGTCGTCGGGCGCGGTGATCTCATGAGCGTGATCGAAGACCGCTTTGGCAGTGAGCAGGTGTTTTTCCACGGCACAACTCCTTGGTGAAAGAGCCTTTCACCTTACAATGCGACGTGGGTGGGCGAATCGTGCCACGAGAAATGAAAAAATCAGGTCCTTTCTCCGGCGCGGCCGAGAGTGGCAGGGTGGGCCGGACAGTCCTGTCCGGCCGGTCTGCGTCCCGGTCGAGCCGCCACGGACAGGACTGTCCGTGCCACAGTCAGCAGCCGGAGCAAGTCCCAAAAATCAGGCCGGGTCTTCGCCGGACGGCTCCAGTTGCTGATGCAGCCAGGCGCGGGCGTAGGCCCAGTGCCGGTTGGCCGTCCGCACGGAGATACCCAGCGCCTCGGCTGTCTGTTCGATGGTGAATCCGGCGAAGTAGCGTAGTTTGACCACCTCGGCCACCGTCGGCTCTTCCGCGGCGAGTTTCGTCATCGCCTCATCGAGGGCAAGAAGCCTTTCGTCCGCAGCGTCGGCGGCGAGGTCCATGGCGTCGACCTCGAGCTGTTTGCGGCCGCCGCCGTGGCGGAGTCGCTTCTTGCGGCGGGCGTTCTCGACGAGGATGCGGCGCATGGCCTCAGCGGCGGCGGCGAAGAAGTGGCCGCGGCCGTCCCACGGCTTCTCACGGTCGCCCCCCACCAGGCGCAGGTACGCCTCGTGTACCAGGGCGGTCGGCTGAAGCGTCTGGCCCGGCGCTTCCTGCGCCATCTTCTGCGCGGCCAGTTGCCGCAACTCCTCGTAGACGAGGGGCAGGAGTTGTTCGGCGGCGTCGGGATCGCCTTGCTCCAGGGCGGACAGGATGCGGGTAACCTCACTCATCGGTGGCACCGAAAGGCTCGCAGATCCCAGCCAAACGTTCTCTTCCGCGCTTCTTACGGAAGTGGGTTGCGGAGCCTCTTCCGTCCCTGCACATCGAACCGGTTCAGCCCGTAGGTCTTTTCCGCAACCAGCGAGGCAGCCGATCAGTATAGCAACCGTCTGGCCACGAAGCCTCGATTTCTTCGGCCCGCCACTCGTCCTCCAGATGAAGATCGACGCCGGTCTGGAACAGAAGGTCCAGCTCCGCTAGAATGGAACCAATTGGCAGGAGAGTGAGGAACACAGGCGATCGAGCAGGGCAGCCAGTTCATGGACCCCGCCAGCGTTCGCTTCAGCCAGAGCAGCATCAGCTACCGTTTCCGTGATGGAAGCACGATTGATGATTTGGCCGAAGGATTGCGAAGCGGTCGTGTTCGACTCGAAGATGTTCCTGCCCTGCGGTTGGTGGAGCGCAATGGCCAGTTCTTCACCCTGGACAACCGCCGCCTGGAAGCGTTTCGCCGCGCGGGGGTGGCCATTCTCTGGCGGATGGCCACGGCTGAGGAAATCGCCGCCGAAGTTTGGAAGTTCACGACCACCAACGGCGGCACCTCCATTCGGATGAGAGGACAGCCTCCATGAACCAGCAGTTCACGACTTCATCCCCTTCCCAGCTCAACCTGGACGAGGCGGTTCAGCGGCTTCAGTCCCGGGGAGATTTCGTTGCTTTTCTTCGGGAGTTGAGCGCGGACCTCCAGGGAAATCCGGAGCAGTGGGCCAACCGGGACCTGCCTGCGTTTCTCGAAGCGCTGTCCGCCTGGGTGGAGGACATGGAGGGGTATTATCAGCAGCGCGGGGAACCCATGCCCGAGCAGCCGCGTTGGCAGACCCTGGGCCAGATGCTGCTCGCTGCCCGAGTTTACGAGTAGCCGCGTGTCAAAAAGGCAGGTGGAACCGATATTGAAACTAATTCGAGTCGTAATATCGTGTTTATGACACCTCTTCCCGCGGCGAGCCGAGCCGGACCGGCCCTGCTCGGCTCGCGGGGCCTGCTCGTACCCCCCGATCGACGCGGCGGAACCCTGCCCCAGTTTCAGACCTGCGCGGGCTGCACCGAAACGTGGCAGGCAGCCTGCATGATCGCGGGCAGGGGAGAATGGCAACGGGGAAGCGCAAGCGCAAGCCCGGCCCCCCAGGCAGCGATTTTCAGAGGCCTATTGATTAGACTCCGCTGCCTGAACACGCGATCAGCGAAAGCGGAAGTCCAGTTTGAAATCATACAGCCAGGGGATCCGCGGGTCGATGCCTTCGGCTTCCAGGCGCTGGGGGAGACCTTCGTAGTGCGCACGCAGTTGTTCGACGTTGGGGGCGTTGTAGTACGTCACCACGATGGTTTCTTCGCTCACGCGGATGTCCCCTTCGATCCCGCGAAACAGGCCGTCGGCCAAGTGCCGCGCGTCCCAGTCGGCGATCGGGGTACCCAGGCGCTGCCGCAGTTGGTGGATCACCGCTTGGGCGATCAGGGCCATGGTCATCTGACCATAGCGGATGTTGAGGTTCAGCGTGCCGGCCCGTTGCCAGCCCAGGGCTTGGTCAGCGTTGAAAAACTCCTCGACGTGCCAGCGCTTGGGAAAGTCGTCGCACAGCATCTGCACCACGTCGCGGTTGGTCGTGGCGACGAACGCCTTGTAGCTATACTGGTCGGGCCGCTCGCCGAAGCGCTGCACCAGTTGCCAAAAGGGTCCCGCCTGACTGCGCCGGGGCTGATACGGACGGGTGCAGGTGGCGTAGCCCGCCCAGTGGGGCGTGAACGCCTCGGCGTCCCAGGCGTTAGGCGGCTGCCGGCCCCTTGGCACCAACAGGTCGAAGTGGGTCTGCTGGCGGATATGGTCCAACAGCCCAGCGGTGAAGTGTTCGGCGTCGGCGGCCACCAACGTCTGGCCAGGTTGGGGATCGAGAATCTCCGCCGCCAGCCCCAACAATTCCCGGCTAGCCGTGGTGACCGAGCGGGCCGACGTGGCCGTGGTGAAGCAGACAGGCTGGTGCGTGTCGGCGTCCAACACGAAGAAGGTGGGCGCCACCTTGATCGGTCGCGCCGAGGCGTCGGCGCGGTGACGCCGCATCTGCCGCTTGCTGTAACTGCGGAGCCGATGTGGATCGATGGCCAGCAACCGCCCGGCAAAGTGTGCCGACGCCCGCCGCAACTTGCCCAAGGCCACCTGCAAGCGCTGGGTCTCGGCGACGGTGCGTGCGGCCAGCAGTTGGTGGATCGCCGTGTCGGTGGCCAGCCAGGGCAGGCCGTTGACCAGCTCAAAGCCATTCTGGCTCAAGGCCCGTTTCTCGCGCACGCCCGTAGTGCACCAGGCGGCTTCATGGACCAGTTGCAGGGCCAGCCGCGGCTCGACGCGGGCCGTCGGCTGACCGCTCCAGCCACACAACAGATCCCAGGTGCCCAGCCGGAGATGTTCGGCGACCAGCAGCCACAGGCCGACCAAGTTGCCGGCGACCTTGTCGGCCAACAGTTGCCGCACACCGCGTTCGAGGCTGGCTGGGTCAGCGGCTTCCGGTTGGGTACGGGTGGTGGTGCGTTGTGTTTCCACTGGTGGCAGCGGTTGCGGACGGCGGAAGAGTTTTTTTTTTGCAGGCCGTAGTCCTGGATGATCCGTTCCACGCTGCGGCAACTGAGGACGGAACCGGTCTGGACGAGCTTTTGGGTAATGACCTCGGCCGAAGCGTCCGGATCGAGAAAGCGATGGCGGATAACGTGGCGCACCACCTCGTCGGTCCGGCGGTAGTTGTGTTTGGGGCCGCGCTGCTGGGAGGCCAAGCCCCCGGCCCCTTGGTCGAGGAAGCGCTGCCGGAGTTGAAAGTAGCGTTGCCGACTGAGGCCGAACTTAGCGGCGGCAGCCTTCGGTCCGAGTTGACATTCCCCTTCGAGCAACATCGCCAACCGGTGGGTGATGGCATCGGTGGCCGCGACCGCCAGTGTCCCGGCGCTGCCCACAAAGGCCTGTTCCTGAAGGTCAAAATGCAACAGGGTGCGTCCTCCGTGATGAGCGGGAACAAACACGGCCTTGGAAGGAGCGCAGGATAGCGCAGACCGCCAGCCAGCGCCAAGGAAAATATGGCGGTCGCAATGAGAAGATGTAAAGAATGGGAAATCTAGATAAGACGATTGGACGTTCCGAAGCGGCTCGGACCGCCATATTTGCGTAGGCGCGAGCTGGCGGTCCATACCCAAGGAACTTGGTTGGCACACGGCTAGAGTCTAAAAAACAGTCCCCTGAAAATCGCTGCCCAGGAAGCCGGGCTGAGAGCCTCAGAAATAGACTCTTTCTCTAAGCTGCCCATTGTCAGGGGACGCGTGGTGGACAATTGAGGGGTGAACAGCTGCAATAGCGCGTGGGTAAAACAGCGCATCAGCAGGAGTTCACCCATGAGTATCGT
>JBGQLF010000931.1:0-5023 GCA_041499985.1 Gemmataceae bacterium | reverse complement strand
GGGATATCGAGCCGGCCAACATCATGATCGAGTCGCTTAGTGCGCTTCTTGTAATTGAACCTGAGGCTGAGGGAGGGCCGGGACGCTTTCCGCCAGCGCCTGCTCGCGGGCCTTGGGGCTGCCGAGCCAGTACATGCCGGCCACGAAGAACGCTCCGCCGCCGACGTTGCCCAGTGTTGCCAGGCCGAGGTTGTACCAATAGCCGTCCCAGGTGATCCCGGCAAATGACTCGTGGGGCAGCAGCAGCCCCAGCATCAGGCCGCACATGTTGGCGATGCTGTGCTCGAAGCCGCTCGTAATGAAAGTGAACATGCACCACCAGATCATGAGGATGCGGGCCGACTCGCTCTTGATGCGCGCCGCCATCCACACCCCCAGGCAGACCAGCCAGTTGGCCAGCACCGCCCGCCACAGCAACTGCTCGGGCGGTAGGTTCATCTTCTTCTCCACCAGGCCCAGGACGAAACCCTTGATCGGCTCCGCGTCGAACACGCCGGAACGGACGACCATCCAGGCCAGGAGCACGCTGCCCAGCAAGTTGCCGACCCAGGTCCAGACCCAGTTGGAGGCCAGGTCGCCCAGGCTGGTCTTGCGGGTCAGCACACCCAGGGTCAGCACCAGGTTGCTGCCCGTGAAGAGTTCCGAGCCGGCGAAGACGACGATCGTCAACGCGCCGCCGAAGCAGATGCCCATCACCATCCGAACCGCGCCCGGAGCCTCCTTCGAGAGGGACCCGCCGATGGTGAAGATGAGGACGATGGCCGCGCCGACGTACATGCCGGCAAGCATGGAACGGACCAGATGGCCCAGCAGCGAGCGTCGCTGGGCCGCCAGTTTGGCCGCCGCCTGGTCGCCCAGGGCCTGGACTGCTTCAGTGTACATCGACGACTCCAGGAGAGTTAGAAAGCGCGCACCCCAAGCGACAAGGCGCTCGTGGTACTCAATCCCTCAGCGCAACACCAACTCGGGAGAGGAGAGTTGTGGCTTGGGATGGGCACCCCCCTCGTAGGCTCGCCCCCATCGCTGCGGAGGAAGGGCAGGATCGCGGGGTGATGCTTCGGGTGGGTGCAGACTATCCCACCGACGAACGTTAGCAATTGACGTGCCGATCGTGTGCGGAGAAAAGAAATGTTACCGAAGTCATTAGCTCATCACAGGTTCAGTGCTGACGAGAGGGGAGGAAAGGGCCCAGCAACCGGCACCGATTGCTTGATCTGTGGGCAGGATTCGTTGGCACTGAGGCAAGAAGCCACCGGTAGGTGCCGTCGCTTGCCAGTTCTCTCCATCCCTTGAGTGGTTTGCTTTTTTGCCAAGCACTTGCAAGTCGTCTCACGGGTGCTTATTGCTACCCTTGATGAAGGACGTCACGCAACTGCTGAATGCCATCGAGGCGGGCGACCCGCAGGCCGCCGCGCAACTGCTGCCGCTGGTCTACGACGAATTGCGCCGCCTCGCCGCGGCGCAGATGGCGCGGGAAAGGCCGGGGCAAACGCTGGCAGGGTTGGCCAGGAAAGACGGCTCGGGGGTGCCGGCCGACGCCGGCCCGGCCGAAGCTAACAAGGCCATGGACCTGCTGCGCTAAGCCGTGCCTGCCGGGTACCAAAACCTGTACGACCTACGGACCGACGCCGGGCTCGACCCGCTGCGGCAGCGGGACGACTTCAAGAAGCTGCTGGCCGAGTTGGAAGAGAAGGCCAAGGCCCACGCAGAGGCCCCGCCGGCGGGGAGATGAAGTGACGTGCGGAGGTTCAAGGCGGAGTCGGTGCGCAGCAGGAACAGGTGTCCCCGAAGGCATGCGAAGTGGTAAAATGAGGCTGTACTGGCGTAGGATAAGTAGGCGGAGGGAATGATGCTCAGTCGAGAGACTCTGGAGGCGTATCGACGCATGACGCCGAGTGAGCGACTCGCGCTCACCCTGCAAGCCATGCGCGAAGCGCAGTCCTACCTGTTGCTCGGTTCGGAGGAGGTCGTCCGGCGGCGGTTCGAGCGGATCCGCCGCGAGAACGATGCCCGCAACCGGCAAATGCTCACTGGACTTGCTCGGGCGGAACGCATGTCATGAAAGGACTCGATGCGGCTGGCTGACCGTAGGGATCACGCCCCCGCTCGCACACTCTCAGCAAACTCTGACCGAGGCCCAGAAGCGGCTGGTGCAGCTCTACGACGCCTCGGGCGAGCCAGACGAGGCGGACCCATGGCCGAAGAAGTGGGGAGCGGGAAAGAACAAGAAATCCGACCCCCGGCCTTGATTTCCGTAAGCGGTCTGGCTTGGAATACTAGCTGGAGGCGTCGGCGATGCCGATGAAGGTGCGGGACGCCATCAAACTCGTCGAGCAGGACGGTTGGGTGCTTGTCCGCACCAAAGGCAGTCATCGCCAGTACCACCATCCCACCAAGCCGGGCACTGTGACCATTGCGGGCAAACCGTCCCTTGATCTGGATCCCAAGACGGAGCGCAGTATTTTGCGTCAAGCAGGATTGCCTTAAAGGAGAAAGCGATGCGATTCCTCATCCTTATTGAGCCCACTGCAACCGGCTTCAGCGCGCATGTGCCCGACTTGCCTGGTTGTGTCGCGGCCGGCGAAACACGCGAGGAAACGATCCAGCTCATGCGCGAGGCCGTCGCGTTCCATCTAGAGGGCATGCGCTCGCATGGGGAGACCATCCCGCAACCGAAGTCGCTCAGCGACTATGTGGAAGTCGATCTCCCGGCCGCACCAACGGCGTGACCGTCACAGAGAAGAAGCTGGAGGCTGCCCAGGCCGTTGAGAAGAAGGCGCCGAAGAAGTAGTTCCCGTGCGGGTATAATGGTCTCCGGTCACCAGCACCGGCGGAGGGACGAAAGATGCCGATCCACGACTGGACCCGAGTGAAGGCCGGAACTTATCACAACTTCCATGTGTTGTGGATGTCGAACCTCACCAATAGGCTCAATGCCGGACTGCTCCCGCCCGGCTTTTTCGCTATGGCCGAGCAGATCATCGGCCGGCCGGAAACCGATGTGGTCACCTTGCAAACCGGCTCGCGGTCGAAGCCTCCGTCGGATTTCAACGGCGGAGTCGCTGTCGCTCCCGCGCGGCCGAAGACCCGCTTCGTGTTGCCGATCGCGTCCGATCCGGAGCGGTATGCTCGCAAGGCCAACCGCATCGCCATCCATCACGAACTGGGGGAAGTCGTCGCCGTCATCGAGATCGTGTCGCCGGGGAACAAGGACCGCAAACACTCCCTCCGGTCGTTCGTGGACAAGGCCCTCGATCTGCTTCAGCAGCAGGTGAACCTGCTCATCATCGACCCGTTCCCACCCGGCTCCCATGACCCGCAAGGGCTTCCCAAGGCGATCGTGGACGAGTTCACCGACCTGTCGTTCGAGTTGCCGCCGGACAAGCCGCTGACATTGGCCGCGTACCAGGTCGAGCCGATCCGGACAGCCTACGTCGAGCCGGTCGCGGTCGGCGACCGGTTGCCGGACATGCCGCTGTTCCTCTACGGCGAGTCGTACATCCCCGTCCCCTTGGAGGAGACTTACCAGACAACCTGGAACGTCCTTCCAGTGGAACTCCGGAACCTGCTCGAACCGCGGCCCGCTCCCTGACCGAAAGCCTGGACAGGAAAAACCGGAGCAGCTTCAGTATAGTGAACGCAGCGGAAACCAGAGTGCATCGGGCCTAGGATTTGGAGGCGATCTGACTCGGGTATGTCCACTGCATGGGTGCCGCCCCGTCCAACGTATCATTTGCGGGTTTTCGTTCTGTGCCTGGCGCTGGTGGTGCTGAGCCTCGCCGGTTTTCTCTTTGGCGTGCACCTCGAAGCGGTCGCCCCGGCCAGCGGCCTCATCACCGCTCGGGAGCAACAAGAGATCCGGGCACGCCGAACCGGCCTGGTGGAGCCGGGCTGGTATGAAGGCGAACTCGCCCGCTCCGATGGCAGCTGTCTCTGCGTCCGTCTCGACAGCCTAGGCAACGGCCGCAGCGACCCGGCGTGCGGACAGGTGGTCGCGGTGCAGGAGTATAAACTGACCGATGGCAGCGGGAGTGTACGGCCTGAGGCCCTGCGGTTTCATCGCCTCCAGCCAGGGGACGAACTGTGGTCGGGCCAAGTAGTGGCGACCGTGCATCCGGCCGCCCGGGAAAAGGACAAGAAGAAGGACAAAGGCCGGGCACCAGACAACCTGGCCTCCGCGTTTCCTTTTTTCCTGTTTCCGTCGCCGAGCGATCGGGTGATGCAGGCGGCGGTCCGGGTGCCGGAGACGGCGGAGCGCTGGTTGATCCTGGACGTGCGGGTGGCGCCGTTTCAGGCGGTGCAGGCTGGCGAGGTGCTCGCGACGGTCGTGCCCGTGGATCCGCAGACGCATCAGCCGCATGATTTGCTGGCCCGGCTGGACGTGGAGGAAAAACAGTTCGGCGATGTGGTCGTGGGGCAGACCGTCTACCTGTACAGCAGCATGTTCAACCACCGCCTGCACGGCTGCGCCGAGGCCCGGATCGAACGCCTGGAGCCCTTCGGCGAGGCAACCCCGGAGGGGGGGCGGCGCTTTCATGCCGTGGCGGCGGTCACGTCCGCCCCGTTCGCCATGCCGCTGGGTTCCAGCGTCAAGGCGGAAATCGTCGTCGGCCGCAAGCGCGTTTATCGCATCATCCTCGAACACTGAGCCTGACTCGCCAGGTTTTTGACAGAACAAGAGCCCATCTCAAGGGCTATGAGCTGGAAAGGCGAGAGTTTAGCATCATTACAGGGACTTGCTCGAGGGACAAGCCAGCAAACCACGGATTTCACGGATGACACGGATCAGAAAGGCAGACAGTGCCGAATCCCCGCTTGCGCATCCGTGTTATCCGTAAAATCCGTGGTTTGCTTCCGAGGAAGGCGGAGGATCTCCCGGTAATGATGCTAAAGACTCCATTCATCAGTTCAATCATGATGGATGTCACCTTTTTGCTGCAACACTCCAATCGCGGAGGACGTTCCGATTAGAGCTAGCGGTCAAAACGGAGCCGCGACCGTAAGGGAGCGGGAGCGAAGTGCT
>JBGQLF010000930.1:0-5027 GCA_041499985.1 Gemmataceae bacterium | reverse complement strand
GTGGCGAAATCTCTTGGCGCCTGAAAGGTCCCGTCACCCCGGCCCAGGTAAACGCGGACGCAAGCGGCCTTCTCCCGGGCCACGGCCAGATCGGGCCTTCCGTCGCCGTTGAAGTCGCCGACCGCCACGCCGAAGGGCTTCGAGTCGGCAGCCAAGTCAGCAGCCAAGTTGACTCCGCGGCGGAACGTGCCGTCACCGTTGTTCAGGAACACAGCGACACCGTCCTCATACGTCACCGCCAGGTCCGGCTTGCCGTCGCCGTCGAAGTCGCTGACCGCCACGCAATAAGGCTTGGTGCCGACGGCGTACGCGACCTGCGGCGCAAAGTGACACGGCTGGAAGGGTACGGCCGCCGCCGGCGATCCGTGAGGGGCGTCCCCTGGATGCAGGCGCCAGACCAGGGGGGCCATGCGAACGCTGGCGAAGCTTACCGCGCCGAGCAAGACCGCCGCCGCGACCACCTTGGCCAGAAGCCCGCGGCGCGCCGAACGCGGGCCCAGCGGGATCGCTGCCAGCGCCGCCCCCACTTCCCGGGCCGACGCCGGCCGGTCCTCCGGGCGCTTGGCGAGCAGGCGCAGCACCAGATCCGAAAGTGGCCGAGGGACTTCCGCGTTCCGCGCGCAGGGCGGCCGGGGGTCGTCCTTTTCCACGGCGCGCAGCGTGGCCCACGCATCGGCGCCCCGGAAGGGTACCGCGCCCGTACACAGGCGGTAGAGCACGCAGCCGAGACTGAAGAGATCACTACGCGGACCGACCGCGTCGCCCCGGGCCTGTTCCGGGGCGATGTACTCCAGGGTGCCGACCACGGCCCCGAAGCGCGTCAGCGCCTCCGCGGACATGGGTGGGAGAGCGCTGCCGGGCTGTTCCTGGTCGGGGGCACTTCCCCCGTCCCGGTCGAGCTCGGTCACGGCTTTCGCCAGGCCGAAGTCCAGGATCTTGACCCGCCCGCTGCCCGCTTCCAGCCAGATGTTGGCCGGCTTGATGTCGCGATGGATCAAGCCCCCTTCGTGGGCGGCGGCCAGGCCGGCGGCGATTTCCCGGCCGATGCGCCGCACCTCTGCGATCGGCAGTCGGCCTGGTTGCTTCAGCCGGTCGTCGAGTGTTTCGCCCTGCAAGAGCTGCATGGCCAGGAAGGGGACGCCCCGGTCTTCGCCCACCTGGTGGATGGTGACGATGTGATCGTGTTCCAGGGCCGCCGCAGCCCGGGCCTCGCGCAGGAAACGCCGGCGTGCCGAGGGGCTGGCCGCCAAGTTCGGCTTCATGGTCTTGAGCGCAACGCGGCGTTGCAGGTGCGGGTCTTCTGCCAGGAAGACAATCCCCATGCCGCCGATGCCCAGGACTTTGAGGACCCGATACGGCCCGAGCCGGCCGATCTCGTCAGGCGCTTGGGGAGGGGCCAAGAAATTGTAGAGTTCCTGCGTGCCGTCTGCTGGAGGTGGCGTCGCCGAGCCCACCTCCCCACTCACAGCCGTGGCCGAGCATCCCGACGAGGCCCTCTGAAGGAGCAGTTGCTGGATCAGGCGGTCGATCGCGTCCCGTTCAGGCCTCTCGGCGGCGGTCTGGGCGCGCATGGCTTCGACCAACGTGTCGTCACACAGCGCCTCCTGGACCGTCCGAATGCAGTCCCAGCAGCGCAACAGGTGCTCTTCCACTTGTTCTGCCGCGCGGTCGGGCAGCTGGCCAAACAGCAGCTGCTGGTATTCCGCAAGTGTCGGACAAGGAGTACGGGAGTACATGCATCGGCCCTGTTGGACTAAATAAGAACACACTGACAGGAAAAGTAGGGTGGGCACGGCCCACCTGGAGCCCCCGCGGTGGGCACTGCCCACCCTACTTTCTGTCAGAACCTCTCCGGCCAATCAATTCCCGTAGCTCGATCCCGGCGGGTTTCATTCAAGTGATTTTATCGGAGGTGCCCGGTACAGCCCCTACATGCGCGCCACGGTCCTCCTGGGCACTGCCGATAGAATCCTGAGCCTTGTGTGCGCTTACCAGGACATCCTTTCCCGTCCGAAACGATGGCGGGATACCAGGTCGGCGAGCAGACGGACGGTGCTCCTGGATCGTGCTCGGCCGCCCACGGCAGGCCCCTCGCGCCAGGGTCCGGTTGGTTCACGCTTTCACCCCGCGCAGGCGGCGGTGGCACCCGTAACTGAGCAGGCCGAGGAGGCCGACGCTCAGCAGGGTCAGCGTGGACGGCTCGGCGAGCGCCGTCGGCGTCACGCTCACCTGCACCCCCAACGCGGCCGAATTAAAGGGACCCGGTAGGGCCGACGCGGTGCCGACGCCGGTGATGACAAAGCCGGTGGGGCCCGCTAGCCCCTGGACCTGACTGCGCAGACTCGCCTCCGACTGCCCAACCTGGCTGATCGCCTCGAAGAGGTTGAACACGGCCGTGGCCCCCGGCGCCAGCGTTCCCAGGGTGAACTGGAGCGCCGCACCCTGATCGCCCGGACCGAACGTTCCTCCCGAAGGGGGAACGGACAAGAAGAACGGCGCCAGCGGATTCGGGTTCTCCAGGGCACCAAAACCGGCCCCGGTGATAGGCGGGGTGAGGGGCGGCACGGTGAGGAGCTCACTGAAAAAGAGGGGCGGCGGCGCGAGCTTCCAGTCCACGGTCCGCCGGAACAGGACGGTTTGACTGCTGCTACTGACGTTGGCGATGGTGGTAGCGATCTTCAGTACATTGTCGGCCACGAAGCCGAACGCCTGGTCAATCCGCAGCAGGTTGCCCGAACCCGCATTCAGGAACGCACTGATCGAGGCCGCATTGGCCGTGAAATTGGCCGGGCCGCTGGCCACGATATTGCTGATGCCCAGCAGCTGGGGATCGACGAACCCGGCCACCCGCCCGGCCGCGATGCCCCAGCCCTCGATGGGCGTGCCCGGCTTGATCGGATCGAAGCCATCGGACAGCCGACGAAAACCGAGCCCCGGTCCTCCCACCGGATCCGGACCCGGCACCGTCGCCGTAGGATCAAACAGATTCCCCAGGCGATCGATGCCCACGCGAAAGGTGCCGGAGGGACTGAGAATGGTATCTCCCTTTGCCGGAGGGACCACTCCCAGACTCCAGCCCGCCAGCAGAGCCAAGGGGAGACTGGCTTTGCACACCCACACCATGATTGCACCTCTACAGAACGACCTGCTTGGAGAAACAGCACGCCCCATCATGCCGCCCCGGCAGTTGCCCAGGGAACTGCCGGGGCGGCTCGCCGACACCGTTTCGCCCTGAGCCCGGTCAACCGCCCTATGGAACAAACGCGTCGCGGAAGAGGTCGGGGTCAAGGGATTTGGCGGCGTCCGTCGCGAACACGTGATCGACGAGCGCCGTGGAGGAAGTAGGGGAACCCGGCGTCAGGGGCAGCGTTGTCGCCGAGCTTGGACTCGCGGCCTCTCCCAGGTACGAACTGGACCGATCCGCACTGTGGACCTGTACCTGGTTCAGGACCGCCAGCGGAGCGGCGCTCGCGCCCGCGGCCTGCGCGGAGGCGATGGCCTGCTGCACGACCGGTAGCAGTTGTAGCGCGCTGAGAGTTGGCGGCAGCGGATCGTGGGGAGACGCCGGAGCACCCGAGGGGGATGGCAAAAAGATGCCATTGCGTTCGTGCCCGATTTCGGCGAAGAAGGCTCCGGCGACGCTCGTCGAGGCATTGCCCGGGTTCGCGAAGAAGCCGAATCCCAGCGCATTGCTCGCCGACCAGGTGATGGTCGCCTGGTCTTGGAAGAAAATCCCCGTGAAGCCGTTCTTCGCATCGGTGACGCTGACGGTTCGCGTCACGGGACCCTGCCAAACGATGTCGAAGGAGACGGTCGCGTCCACCGCTGGGCCGTTTGCTAACGAGTTGGGTATGTCGAATTGCTCCTGGGCGGCGAGGTTGGCGACGTGCATCGCGGCCACTCCCCCTCCCAGGTTGCTGACCTGTACGTCGCTATCCGGAATGACCGCGGTCCAGAAGGTCCTGTCGCCCTTCGCATTGACGGCATCCCCGAAGCCCACGTTGAAGTCATGGATCTGAGTCGTGCGGTTGACAAGGTCGAACTGACCTTGAAAGACGTCGAATCAGACGAAGCCGATGGTGCCTTGGTGGAGCTGGCCGTCCACCCCCTGGTACACGCCCTGCATGAAGCGTATGTCCGCATCCCAGAGGAGAGAATTGCCGGCCCGATCGCTCCCGGTACCTTGATAGCGGGCGACGCCGATGAAACCGTCGAAGTTGGTGATTTGGGACGGCTCGTTGCCGGCAGTTGGGCCGGCCGCAGCCAGTGGAGCGTCCGCGGGGCCGGGAAGATCATGGTGGACGAACGGCCCGCCGAAAGGGTTCCCGAACCCACCGGGAATGGGCAACGGCGCGACACTCAGGAGGCTGCGGTCCTCCAGGAGTTCCAGGGACAACTGGTGCCCGGCCGACTTCTGGCGGCGCGGGCTCCGCGTCCGGACCCATGGGGTTCGCCGGCGCGGCCAAACCGATAGCGGGTGCTCCGGCCAAGAATGGAACTGCATGGTTGCTTCCTTTTCGAAGATAATCTGCGGTCTGAAAAATAGTCATCTACCGGGGCACAGACCAAACGCCCAGCAGATGGCGGGCCAATGAGGAGGCTGCACACAAGCAGGTCTCCCAGGTGCCTCGGGCCCTCTCCGGTCGGGGACAACAGGTCACCCATCTTCTTCTGTTGACCGCAGACAGCGTGTGTAGAGGGAGCACCTCCTTTCCGGGAACTGGCCACGGCAATGGGGTTCACTAGACAACTCAGATTCTCAGATTTGCCCAACTTAACGAGCTGGAGAGTGCCAGTCAAACCAAATGCCACTGTTACGTTCGACGCGGGGAATTCTGACCTACTTAAGCCCGAAGCGCCAGCGAGGGTACATCCCTCGCTGGCGCTTCGGGCTTAGGTCAAACCCGCCCGCCTGAGCCCGGTCAACCGCCCTACGGAATAAACGCGTCGCGGAAGAGGTCTGGGTCAAGGGATTTGGCGGCGTCCGTCGCGAACACGTGATCGACGAGCGCCGTGGAGGAAGTAGG
>JBGQLF010000929.1:0-5028 GCA_041499985.1 Gemmataceae bacterium | reverse complement strand
CTTGATGATCTTGAGCGCGACGCGACGGCGGACCGGCTCGGTCTGCTCGGCGACAAAGACGATGCCCATGCCCCCTTCGCCAATCTGCTCCAGCAGCTTGTAGCGGCCGATCAGGTTGCCAATCCGCTCGGCGGGCTGGTCAATGGTCGCTAGACCTTCAACTGCTGGCGACTCCAGGAAGCTATCCGGTTCCCGATGCGCTCGCAGCAGCGCCTGCACGCGCCGGCGCAAGTCGTCATCGCCGCCGCACGCCAATTCCAACCGCTCATCCCATCGCTCAGGGGGAAGCTGGCCGATGAGCTCGACAAAGATCTCTTTCGCTTTTTGACCTGTAGCGATCATGGGGTTCACCTGAAGTCCACGGGGAATCTCCAAAAGACAATGCGACGTTTCGCGCGCATTCGTCCGGAAAAAACCCAAAAAAAGACTAATGAGATGACGCGGGAGAGTCTCCCTCAATCGCGCAGCGCAGCCACGCGCGGGCGTAAGCCCATTGTTCGTACGCGGTTGTGCGAGAGATGCCAAGCGCCTCCGCGGCTTCGGTCAGCGATAAGCCGACGAAGAATCGTAGTTTGACGAGGTGGGCTGCCTGCGGGTCTTCGACTTCCAGCTTAGCGAGCGCCTCGTTGATTGCCAGCAGGTCATCAGCCGGAGTATCGACGACCAGTTGATCAAGTTGATCGAAGTCCACTCGCTGCCAATCCCCGCCTCGCCGTTGCCGTCGCTTACTGCGGGCCCGCTCGACAACGATGCGTCGCATCGCCTCCGCCGCGGCAGCAAAGAAGTGCCCGCGGTTCTCCCACTGCTGGCGGTTCTCTTTGCCAACCAGCCGAATGTACGCCTCATGCACGAGTGCCGTTGCTTGCAGCGTCTGACCTGGATTCTCCTGGGCCAGTTTTGCCGCGGCAAGCTTCCGCAGCTCGTCATATACCAGAGGGAGGAGCAGCTCTGCCGCCTTCGGATCGCCCTGCTCCATTTGGGATAGAATGCGGGTGACGTCGGACATGGCAGGCCCACCGACAGATGATTGGACGACCGATGAATGGCGACCGCCGTTACACTACCCAGCCCAAGGGCAAATGTCGAGCATGGAGCGCTATCCGTCCTGTCGCCTCGACTGCAACAAGCCGACATGAACTTGCTCCTCGATACTCCCCATGCGCACTTGCAACGGAAGAGATGCCTCAGAGTTTCCCAGAGGTTGCGAGCGCGTCTTGGATGGTCGCGAGAGGCAGCAGCAGGGATAGTGGCGCGTCCGCCAGTGGTATCGCACCGTAAGAGGAGTACCATTTCGCTGCCCGCTCATTTTTGGCGTCGATTAGAAGCGCCACCCCGCCAACTTCCGTCGCCGCGCGCAAACATCGTCGCCCCGCCGCCAAGATCAATTGACCTCCCAGCCCTTGTCCCTGGACCGGACGATTCACCGCCAATCGCGCAAGCCGAAAAACCGGTACGTCATGCCGGGGCAGGCCTTTGCGAACCATCTCCGGCGCGCGGGCATATTCCAGTGAGGCCGGGCAGAGGCTGTAGAAGCCTAAAATCGTCTTGCCGTCCGCTTGGGCAATGGCCAGGAAAGTCTTGGCGGCTCCCTTATCATGACTCTGGCGGGCGTGCCGTTGCAGGAACTCGTTCAAGGCCGGCTCGCCGCAGTCGAACGAGGCACGGTCGTGCTTTTTTGCGATGGGCTCTTCGCGCCAGTCGGGTAGGCTCATGACCTCTCCGGCATGGCGCGAGCGGCCTTGCGCAGCTTCGCGTTGGGTGCGGGCGGGTTCTCGAGCAATTCCATGACAAGAAGGCTGTCGCGTTGCGTGAGCTGGACGCGTTCGTGTGCTTCGATGACCGCTTGGGCTTCCCGCAGCACGGTGCGAAGGATGAAGGTGGTCATATCCGTCTGCGCAAGGGCGACGGCGCGCAGGATGACGGCCTTGTCGGCGGGGCGGACGCGCAGAGCCACTCGGCTGTTGTCGTCGACGGCTGGTCGGGGCATGACATTCTCCTTGATGTACACTTTGAAACCGTACACCAAATCAGTCTCCCAGTCAAGGCTGTATGCATTGAATGGGTACGCGAGGTTTGCGATTACGAGAAAGCGGAGAGAGGCTACAGCCAGAATGCACCTCCCCAGCCGCCAGATCATCGCAGCAAAAAAGGCCACGCGAGGATGTTGATCCCACGTGGCCTTTGGTGTTGAGCTGGTTTCGCCGCGATCTTCAGGCGCTTCGACTTGGAGACGCCTGAATCGTATTCTACCGCGGAGGAGCTACGGTCGAGTGTTAGGTCCGTTGCTGGTGCCTTTGAGAGGCCGCTCCTGCAGATGGACAAAGTCTCGATGGTCGTATGCTCGAAACATCGTGAGCCAAGGTTTCCCGCTTTTTTCCCTATGGGGTTTTCTCCTTCGCCTGCGACTTCTCCGGCAGCGGCGTGGCGTCGTAGAGCTTTAGCATGCCGTGATGCACACTGGCGAGCCGTTGGCCGTCGGGGCTGAAGGTCACACCGTGATTAGACGCGCCTCCTTGGAGGGTGAGGAGTTCCTGGCCGCTCTCGGCATCCCACACCTTCACCTCACCCCCTTGTCCATAAGGCTCGGTGCCCGAACCGGAGGCCAGGCGTTTGCCGTCCGAGCTATAGACCACGCTCCAGATAGGGGCGGAGTGCCCCTTGAGGCTAAGCAGCTCCTTGCCCGTCTCGCTGTCCCAGACCTTGATTGCATCCGAACCTGAGCCCGGCAAGCTAACGCTGCCCGCCAATCGCTTGCCGTCGGGACTGAACGCCAGCCTTACTCCATGGTACGTGCGAACCTTCAAGGTAAGGAACTCTTGGCCCGTCTGCGCATCCCACACCTTCACCGTGGGGTCAATTGTCTCGCTGTCCCGCACATCCCCCGAAGCGCTGGCCAGCCGTTTGCCGTCGGGGCTGAAGGCTACGCTCCTGACGACACTGTTATGTCCCTTGAAAGTGAGGAGTTCCTGACCGGTCGCCGCATCCCAGACCTTCACCTCTCCAGGGACATATGCTTTCTTGGTGTTATCCCAGGCGCCGGCACCGAAGGCCAGACGCTTGCCGTCCGGGCTGAAAGCCAAGCTGCTGGAGCCATGACCATCGTTGCCCTCGTAACCATCGTGTCTGAGACTCAGGAGTTCCTTGCCAGTCTGGGCATCCCACACCTTCACAGTCTTGTCCGCAGAAGCAATGGCCAGACGCTTGCCGTCAGGGCTATAGACCACGTCGGAGGCTCTGCTGGTGCTACCTAGGCAGGTAAGCAGTTCCCGGCCGGTCAGCACATCCCACACCTTCACCTCTCCAGAACCCCTTCTCGTGACCGGATTCCCGAGTCCCGCGGCCAAGCGTTTGCCATCCGGGCTCCACGCCACGCTTGTGACCTTCTCGGTGAGTCCACTGAAGGTGCGCGCTCCCGGACTGGAGCTCGCATCCCAAATCTTGACGGTCCCATCGAGGTACCCCGAGGCCAGGCTCTTTCCGTCGGGACTGAACACGGCGATGTTGGTGTGCCCTTTGAAAGTGAGTAATTCCAGGCCAGTCTGCGCATCCCAGACCTTCACCATTCTGTCAGCAGCCGCGGTGGCCAGGCGTTTGCCGTCCGGACTGAACGCGACGCTGCGGACCTGCCCGGCGATTCCTTTTAGTGAGAATAGTTCCCGACCAGTCTCGAGATCCCACACACTTGCTCCAATTGCACTAATGGCCAGACGCTTACCGTCTGGACTGAAGGCCACGCTTGTGCCACCACCCTGGCGGTTGATGGTGAAGAGTTCCTTGCCGGTCTGGGCATCCCATACCTTCACTTCCATCCCGGCACTACTGGCCAGGCGTTTGCCGTCCGGGCTGAAAGCTACGGCATAAACCTGGCCGTTGCCCTTCACGCTCACGCTAAGAAGCTCCTGGCCAGTCTCGGCATCCCACACTTTCACTGTCTTGTCCGCAGAACCGCTGGCCAGGCGTTTGCCGTCCGGGCTGAACGACACGCTATTGATCCGATCGGCGTGCCCCTTGAGCGTTCGGAGTTCCTGGCCACTCTGCGCGTCCCAAACTTTCAACGTCTGGTCCCCCGAAGCGCTGACCAGGCGCTTGCCGTCGGGGCTATAGGCCACACTGTTGACTCTGTCCGTGTGCCCCTTGCAGGTCAGCAATTCTTGGCCGGTCTGTGTATCGCAAACCTTGATGACCCCCCACCATTTGTTCACGGCCCTCGCTGGTCCATCCCATGAACCTATGGCCAGGCATTTGCCGTCGGGACTGAAAGCCACCGCCATGGGAACACCCCCGGCAGGCCCCTTCAATGTGAGGAGTTCCGGGTGGCACAAGCGGTGGAGATAGTGCCATTCAAAGCCGCGCAAGTCCGTTTCGCCCGGCTTGGGACGGTGTTGGTTCAGGAGGTCCTGCACCCGCTCAATCCCGCCCGCATCCCAGGCGTGGTGGGCCAGATTCATGTTTGCCGCATACAACGTCCGCCGAAGCTGATCGTTGAGGGCTTTGACCTCGTCGCGTTGCTTGATCGTCGCTTGCTCCTTCTCTTGTGCGGCGGCGGCGTTGGCGACGGCCTTCTGCTCGTTCGCTTCGGCTCGCTGGCGCTGTTGCGCTTCAGCCGCGGCTGCTTCTTTGGCCTGGGCTTCGTTGGCAGCGGCCTGAACTTCGGCGGCGGTGGCGCGGATCGCCTGCCAGGCGCTGACCGTGGTGCCGAGGAGGAGGCAGGCGGCGATGGCCGTGGCAGTGGCAAGTGCTGGCTTGTGCTTCCGGGCGAATTTTTGGAATTTGTACATGGTGGATGGGGGGCAGGCGTGAACGGGTTCGTCGGAAAGATAACGCTGAATATCAGCCGCGAGGCTACTCGCCGATTCGTAGCGGCGGGAGCGGTCCTTTTCGAGGGCGCGCATCACGATCCAGTCGAGTTCGCCGCGGAGTGTTTGGCTGAGCCGCCGCTCGTCGAGACCGCGCTGCTGGGAGATCGTGGAGCTGGCCTGGGCACCGAGGGTGCTGAAGCGGCGGCTGGGACGCAGGGGCTCGTCTTCG